>NZ_JBQKEF010000014.1:0-59227 GCF_052121455.1 Collinsella sp. LCP19S3_D3
CGGCCCCGCCGAACCTCGTGCGCCGCGACTTCCGCTCGGCCCTGCCGAACTTCCTGTGGCTCACCGACATCACCGAGTTCAGGCTGCCCTCCGGCAGGAAGGTCTACCTGTCGGCCATCAGGGACTGCTTCGACTCCTCGGTCGTGGCGTGGAGGGCCGGCGAGAGACCGGACGCCGCGCTCGCCAACTCGACGCTCGAGGACGCCTGCGCGCTGCTCGCGCCCGGCGAGCGCCCCGTCATCCACTCCGACCGCGGCGGCCACTACCGCTGGCCCGGCTGGATCTCGATCTGCGAGGGGCACGGCCTCGCCAGGAGCATGTCCGCCAAGGGCTGCAGCCCGGACAACGCGGCGATGGAGGGCTTCTTCGGCCTGCTCAAGAGGGAGTTCTGGCACGGCAGGGACTGGTCGGGCTGGACCCCTGCCCGCTTCATCGAGGAGCTCGGGGGCTGGATCGGCCGATACAATACGGAGAGGCGCAGCGATGCGCTCGGCGGCCGCACGCCGGCCGAGTTCCGCGCCGCGCTGGGAAGGGCCGCGTAACGGTCCAAGAAATCGTCCGCAGTCCCGCTCAAATTTCGGGTCGTAGTTTCCTAGAGAGGCCCCATCCGGAAAGCACGTCCCAGAATTCGTCTGGATAGTGGGACACGCTTTCCGGAAGGCTGTTCCACCGTAACTTCGAAGAGTGGCTATGCGCTGCATGGCAGTGGCGCAAATCTGCTACACTAGTACAACATGCCTCCGTAGCTCAGGGGATAGAGCACCGCTCTCCTAAAGCGGGTGTCGACGGTTCGAATCCGCCCGGGGGCACCAGAGCAATATCGAGCCCGGTACCGCTGCGGTACCGGGCTCTTCTGGTTTAAAGGCATACCGTAGTTTTCACTGCTTCGGATAAAGAAAGCGCCCGCTTGCTGGGGGAGCAAGCGGGCGCCTGTGAGCGAATATGTTTGCGGCATCAGCCGCTGTGGGCAATGTCTCGATGACTAGTTGGTCGTGCCGGAATCGTCGCCCGTGCCAGAACCCGAGCCAGAAAGTGCGACCGTCAGCGTGATCGTGCT
Organism: Collinsella sp. LCP19S3_D3; assembly: GCF_052121455.1. NCBI lineage: Bacteria > Bacillati > Actinomycetota > Coriobacteriia > Coriobacteriales > Coriobacteriaceae > Collinsella > Collinsella sp. LCP19S3_D3. The sequence continues at coordinate 1,058 of NZ_JBQKEF010000014.1, forward strand.
GTCGGTGGACTGCTTGCCAGTGGGGGAGACGCCCGTCACGGTGGCGTTTTCGTTACCACTCACGGGGTTGCCGTTCTGATCGCAGAATGCGATGTTGTAGAATCCGGCGTTGTTGAGCGCGGTGACGGCGGAGGAGATACTCTTGCCGTACAGGTTGCCCGGAACGTTTGCCTTGCCGGACTTCTTGGCGATGACGACGGTAATCGTGGCGCCGGGCTTTTGCTTACCGCTGGGGTTCCAGCTAATGACGGTGCCCTCGGTGACGGAATCGTTCTCCTGGTAGGTCACATCGACGCCGAAGCCGGCCATATCGAGGGCGTTGCGTGCCTGAGCCTCGGTCATGTCGGTCAGATCGGGAACGGAGGTGGTGTCGGGTCCACTCGAGACTTTGTACGAAATGGTCGTGCCCTTCTCGACTTCCTTGCCCGCATCGGTGCCCTGTTCAAAGACTTCGCCCTTTTCGGCCTCGTTGGCTTCCTCGGTGGCATTGCCCTTAAGGCCGACGCTTGCCAGCGCCGCCTCTGCCTGGTCCTTGGTCAGACCAACGAGCTGCGGGACATCAACCTTCTCGGAGGGCTTGGGACCCTTGGAGATTACCAGATTCACCTTGGTGCCCTTGGGCTTCTTGGTGTGACCGTTAGGAGTCTGCTCGACAACCTTTCCCTCGTCGACGTCGTCGTTGTAGCTCTGGTCAATGGTTCCGACGTCAAGGCCGGCATCCTTAATCAGTTCGACGGCGGTCTCCTGGTCCTTACCCAACACATCGGGAACCGGGACCTGCTCGCCGCCAAAGAGTCCGGTGGCAAAGGCCACGATGACGCCGATTACGGCTACCGCAGCAACTACGGCGGCGATGATCTTGTTCTTGTTGGATTTGGGCTGCTCGGTGGCGTAAGAGCCGGTTGAACCCGAGACGGAGCTGCGAGCGTTATTTTGTCCGCTTACGCCCGAGACGGGGCGTACCATGGCGCGCGTCTGGTCGGATAGCTCTCGGGTCTTGGTGGCACCCAGGTCGCCAACGGCGCCGATAACGCGCGTAGGCTCCGGCACGTTGACGGCGCGACCAGACAGGTAGCTGTTGAGCACCTGACGCAGCTCGTCGGCCGTCTGGAAACGGTTAGCCGGATCTTTTTCCATGCACTTGAGGATAATGCGCTCAAGATCGGCATCGACACCGGAGTTGATCTGGCTCGGCGGCACGGGCAGCTCGTTGACCTGCTTGAGTGCGACCGAGATGGCATCGTCGCCGTCGAAAGGCACGCGGCCGGTGGCGCACTCGTACATCACGACGCCCAGCGAGTAAATGTCCGAGGTGGGGCCTAGATCCTGCCCGCGGGTCTGCTCGGGGCTTACGTAGTGGGCGGTGCCCAAAACGTTGTTGTCCTGCGTAAGGTGGCTGTTCTTGGCGCGCGCGATGCCAAAGTCCATGACCTTGATGTTGCCGTCGGGCAGCACCATGATGTTCTGCGGCTTAATATCGCGGTGGATGATCTCGTGCTTGTGGGCGACCGAAAGCGCGGAGCTGATCTGCGAGCCGATCTGAGCGACCTTTTTGGGGTCAAGGGCGCCGTGGCTCTTGATGCCGCTCTTAAGGTCGGTGCCGCGCAGGTATTCCATGACGATGTAATAGGTGTCGCCGTCCTTGCCCCAATCGTAGACGCCGACGATATAGGGGGAGGAGAGGCCGGCGGCTGCCTGGGCCTCCTGCTTAAAGCGTGCGGCAAAGGTGGCGTCGCCGGCATATTGCGGCAGCATGATTTTGATAGCTACCGTGCGGTCGAGGACCTGGTCCTGTGCACGGTAGACGGTCGCCATGCCGCCCGTTCCTACCTTATCCTTGAGGAGGTATCTTCCCCCGAGGACCCTCTGTTCCATTCCTGCTCCTAACATGACTATTCGCTCAACGATGTGTGTAGTACCAAATTTGAGGCCGCTGGGGCCGTGTGGCGCATTGCCGCTAGCGTTATCGGCCGCGGCACGCCCCATGCTTGCGCATCGATCACGGGCATCACGCTCCCTGGGCGGCAAGTGCCGCGGTCAGGACGATGCCGGCGATCTTTGCCGCCTCGACGTCGTGCTTGTCGTAATCCTCCAAGGCTACCGAGATGGCGACCGTGGGTGAATCGTAAGGCGCAAAACCGACGAACATCGAGTTGACCTTGGTGCCGACGATCTCGGCAGAGCCGGTCTTGCCGGCAACCTTGACGCCCGGAATCTGGGCATCGGTGCCGGTGCCGGATTGAACGACGTCGAGCATGGCCTGTTTGACCTGTTCGGCCGTGGTGGCGCTGACGGCCTGGCCCAGTGAGCGGGACTGCGTGGTCTTGACCACGGTTCCGTCTGGGGCGAGCACCTGGGCAACGAAGAACGGGTCCATGACGACGCCGCTGTTGGCGATGGCCGCCGCGATAACGGCGTTCTGCATGACGGTGGTCTGCGGGCCCGGCGTGTGGTCCATGCCGACGGGCTGGCCGGCGCCGGCCCAGGCGGTTTCCCACTCGGTCATGAGCGAGGGGTCGGCCATGATGGACGCCGCGGCGGTTAGGTCCTGACCGAGCTTTTGGCCATAGCCAAAGGCGTTGGCGAACTGTACGAGCGAGCTGGCGCCGACCTCGTTTGCCACCTGACCAAAGACGACGTTGGACGACACGGCAAAGGCCTGCTGCAGGCTAATCGTGCCGTAGCTCTCATTGGCGGAGTTGGTGACCGGTGCATTGCCGATATCCATGGAACCGGGCGCCTGATAAGTACTCGAAAGGCTTGCGGTGCCGGTCTCGAGTGCCGCCGAAAGCGTGACGACCTTAAACGTGGAGCCCGGAGTATAGAGGGCGTCCATGGCGCGGTCGTACATAGAACCATCCTCACCGCCGCCCGATTGCAGCAGGGCGTCGATGTTGGTGTTGTCGTAGGTGGGCGAGCTGGCGCATGCGAGCACCGCGCCAGTGCGCGGGTCCATGACCACAACGGCGCCCTTAAAGCCCTTGAGAGCCTGTTCGGCGGCCGTCTGGATGCGGGAGTCGATGGTAAGTTTGGCGGTGTTGCCCGGCTGGTTTTGGCCCGCGAGCGACGCGATGGCGTTGTTCCAGCTGGAGTAATCCTTGGAACCGGTGAGCGTGTCGTTCATCACGCTCTCGATGCCGGCGGTACCGTACTGCTGGCTCACATAGCCAACCACATGGGCGGCCAGGTTGCCGTTAGGGTAGGAGCGTACGTAGGTGCCGTCCTCCTGTTGCAGCGATTCGGCCAGCGTCACGCCGTCGGACGTGATGATGGAGCCGCGCTGGATGTACTTGGAACGGGCGATGGTGTGATTGTTGGTCGGCATATCCTGGTAATCCTTGGCCTTGATGACCTGGACATAGGTGAGGTTGCCGATGAGGATGGCGAACAGGGCCGTAAAGGCAAACACCGCGCGGGTTAGGCGGTTGGCGAGCGCCACGCGGCCGAGCACGCCAGATTCGGGCGTATCGAGCAGGCGACGACGCATGCGCGAGCCGGTGGAGTGGCTGCCACGGCCGTAGGAAGACGAAGAAGCGAAGCGCGTGCCGGCATGCGCCGCGGCAGAAGCGACCTGGTCGTCAGTGATGGCGGCCATGGTGCCGGTACCGGTGAGCTCGGCTTCGCGACCGGTGGCCTCATCGCCGGCGCGCAGCAAAAGCGCGACAATGATAAAGCTCGCCAGCAGCGAGGAGCCGCCCTGGCTCATAAAGGGCAGGGTGACGCCGGTCAGCGGAATCAGGCGGGTAACGCCGCCAACGATCAAGAAGGCCTGGAAGCTAATGGCGGCCGTGAGGCCCGTGGCGCTAAATGCGGCAAGGTCGGACTTAGCGCGGGCGGCCGTGGTCAGGCCTCGCACGGCAAAGAGCATAAACAGGACGAGTACGGCGCCGCCGCCCAAAAGGCCCATTTCCTCGCCGATGGCCGAGAAAATGAAGTCGGACTCGACGACGGGGATGTTATTGGCCATGCCATTACCGATGCCAACGCCGATAAGACCGCCGTCAGCCAACGAGAAAAGGGATTGCACAATCTGGTAGCCCTGGCCCTGGGCATCCTTAAAGGGGTCGGCCCAGATCTGGAAACGTACCTGGACATGCGACAGGAACTTGTAGGCGCCCACGGCACCCACTGCCAAAAGCGCAAGGCCGATGACGACATACGAGAAACGTCCCGTGGCGACGTAGAGCATCAGCAAGAAGATGGTGTAGAACAGCACAGCGGAGCCCAAGTCGCGCTCGAAGACAACGACCAGAAGGCATACACCCCACACAGCGAACAGCGGTAGCAGCAGGCGCAGGCGCGGGACCTTGAGGCCCAAGATCTTGCGATTGGAGATGGAGAGTAGCTCGCGGTTTTCGGCTAGGTATCCGGCCAAGAACAATACGATAAAAATCTTGGCGAACTCGCCGGGCTGGATGGTGAAGCCGGCGATGCGAATCCACAGCTTGGAGCCCGAAATGGTGGTGCCGATAAAGATGGGCAGCATCAGCAAGATGATGCCGATGATGCCAAAGGTGTACTTGTAGCGCATGACCACATCGAGATTCTTGATCATCGCGAGCGTGCCCACCATCAGTGCCACCGAGACAAACAGAATGACGAGCTGCGAGATGGCGAGGGCGGGTGCCAGACGCGTTACGAACGTGATGCCGATGCCCGAAAGCACAAAGACGATGGGCAGGATGGCCGGATCGGCACCGGGCGCCAGGATGCGCACGGCGATATGCGCCGCGGCGAAGGCGGCAAAAAGACCGATCGGCACGGCGAGCGTTTCAAACGAGATGGAAGCGCCTGCGGTGAGCACGTACATCGCATACAGCAGGATGACGGGGAACGCCGAGGCGATGAGCAAGAGCATTTCGGTGTTGCGGCGACTCATAAGCGGCACTCCCTTTCTAATTCTTATCGGAGGCTTCGGCCTCGGCGGACTGTTCGGCGGTTTTTGCGGAATTCGATTTGGAAGTCGATTCCTGGTCGGTGTTGTCGCGAATCGTTTGCGCGTCGATCACCTGGCGGGTCTGTTCCTCATCGATTTGATGACGGTACTTGGAGATAGTGTCCTGCGCGTCGTCAACACTCGTTTGCGGAATGCCTGCTTTCAGACGATTCTGCGTGTCTTCGGGTAGGTCGGATAGCTTGATGGCGGTCGTGCTCTCGAGCCAGTGCAGCTTAAGGCCGAGCGGCTTGCCGGGAATGCCCCGGTAGACCGCGACGGTGTCCTTGTAGGTGCCCAGGTAATACGAGCCGGTGACGCCCGCGTAGGCCCAGATGGCTGCCGCCAGCACAAAAGCGATGCCCAGGATGGCGGCAATGGTGACGTTGCGGCGGCGAACACGCTTCGCCTCGCGCATGACGCCGTCGTCGACCAGGTCCACAACGACTACCGTCACGTTGTCGTGGCCGCCGGCAGCGAGCGCGGCGTCCACCAGGTTGTCGACGCAAATCTGCGCCGTAGACGATTGCGTGGCGATGTTTTCGATTTCGCTATCGGGAATCATGCTCGAAAGGCCGTCCGAGCACAGGATCAGGCGGTCGCCCTCTTCGATGTGCAGGGTAAAGTGGTCGGCATACATGGCGGGGTCCGAACCCAGTGCACGTGTGATAACCGAGCGGTTGGGATGGACGCGCGCCTCGTCGGCCGTAATTTCGCCAGCGTCCACGAGCTCCTCCACATAGGAGTGGTCGCGGGTCACGCGGATGAGCGTGCCCTCGTGGAGCAGATAGGCGCGCGAGTCGCCCACGTGGGCGATGGCGAGCATGTCGTTTTCGATATAGGCGCAGGTCGCCGTGCAGCCCATACCGGGCTTGCCCAGGCCGTTGAGTGCGGCCTCGATGACGGCGGCGTTGGCAGCTTCGACGGCTGCGGCTAGGCGCGCGGCGTCGGCAGCCTGTGGCGCCGTCTTGGCGATGGTCTCGACCGCGATGGATGAGGCCACCTCGCCGGCGGCGTGACCACCCATGCCGTCGCACACGCAAAAGAGCGGCGACTGTACCAGGTAGGAGTCCTCGTTGTGCGGACGCACGCAGCCAACATCGGAGCGGGCGCCCCACATGAGTTGCGTGGTGGTGCCGGCATCGTAGGTCGAATCGGTCTCGATGCGCTCGTCGGCCAGCGGCTCAAAACTCATGGTCGAACCAGGGTCCTTGAGCTTGGCCTCCACGGCGGCGACATCAATCTCGGCCGTGTCGCCGGGCGAGACGGCGTTGGCCTCGTTGCTCGGGTCGTCGACTTTAGACGTGGCGGGCACTTCGGTTGTGTTGTCGGCAGGCTCTTCGTCTTGCGGGGCGACGGCTGCGGGCTCGGGTGCCGCGAAGTGCGCGGGCGCGGGCGTGCTGTGGGGCTGAGAGGCGTCCTCCGTCGCTGCGACGGGCATCTCTTCGGCCGTAGGCTGCACGGCCTCGGGCGCCGATGCGGCCGCGGGGGAGGATGCCGCCGCGGGTGCCGGTGTAGATGCGGGCTCGGGCGCTGCGGTGGGTGCTGGAACTACGGGAAACACCGGTGCCGTGGGCTCGGGGGCCAAAAACACCGCGGCGCTCTCATCGATTGCCGCGGCGACAGACTCGGCAAAGTGGGCCGGCGCAGGTGTAGTTTCCGGTGCCGAAGGTTGATCGGCAACGGCGTGCGCGCCGATGGGGGCATCGGTGGAATTATCTTCATCCCGGCCATCGGTGGGCATCGGATGGTCTTGCGTTACATGCGAAAGAGGCGGGGAGAACACGGTGTCCTCGGGCTCCACGGGCGCAGGGCCCGCCGGGGCGGCATGAGCCGGCACGGCCGCGGGGGCAGCCAGCGCCTCGGACATGGTTGCGGACTTGTTCTCCTCGTCGATCATCGACGGTTCACCTTCATGACCACGTCGCCAATCTGGACTTCGTCGCCCTCGCGCAGCGTTGCGGGCTCCACCAGCTGGCGGCCGTTAACAAGGGTGCCGTTGAGCGAGTTGAGGTCCTCGATAATAAGTGCCGGGCCCTGCAGCGAAAAACGCGCATGCGAGGCAGAGACAAACGGCTCGTTGATGCAGATGTCAGATGACGGCGAACGACCGACGATGACGGGGCCAAGCATATCCACGTGAATACCGCGGATGCCGCGCGGGCCCTTGTCCACATCGATCGTCCAGATGGCAGAGTCGCGGCGCTGGCCGCGCACGAGCCCCACGCCGGTCTTCATGACGGCGAACAAGAAGATATAAAGCAGGACGACCAGTACGATGCGGCCTGCAAAAAGGACGATATCGATGTTCATAAGCGATTAACCCCTAAATTCAAAGGTGCTCAGGCCAAACGTTAGCAGATCGCCGTTGCGCAGCGGGCAGCGCGTGATGCGGCGGTTGTTGACGAGCGTGCCGTTGGTGGAGTTGAGGTCCTCGATCGACCAGTCAGAGCCGGTAAAGGTGAGCTGGGCATGACGGCGCGACACGTTGGGGTCGCGCAGGGCGATGTCGGATACCGAGCGCTCACGACCGATGGTCACCTGCGCGGAGGTGATGTTGTGGCTCTCGCCGCTCACGACGTCGACGAGTTGGGCGAGCGGACGCTGCGGGGCGCGGGGGCTTGCCATGTTGGAGGCGATGCTGGTCGCAGCGCCAAGGCCCACGGCGGCGCCAGTGGCAGCCGCTCCGCCCATACCGGCAAGTGCGTCGCGCGAGACGGTTTGCGGCACAGGGATGGGGGCTGCGGGATCGGGGACATTGGGTGCAAAGGGGTCGGCCGCAGCGAGCGGGTCGGGAGTGGCAGCGCGGGGTGTCGGCTGCTGCTGGGGCATGGCGGCCGGGTGTTGCTGCGGCGATGCAAACTGCTGCTGACCGGCGCGGGGGGCGCTTGCGGCACGGCTTGTGGCCGAGCTGTTCTGTCCCAGGCCATTTTGATAGGCGCGCTCTTCCTCGTACAGACGGCCGAGCGTGGGAGCGTCGACGTTCTCGGCAAAGACCGAGAACTTGCCGGCGCGCAGCTGAGGGTCGATCATAAAGCGAACAAGGGGCTCGCCGACAAAGACGTAGCGGCGTTTTTCGGCCTGCGCCTTCACAAACTCGCGCACCTCGCGCGAAAGCTCGGGATAGAACGGGGCAAGCATGGGATCGTCATCGGTGGCGATCAGGATGGTATAGAGCGCCGGCGCGGTGTTGACGCCGTTGATCACCAGAGTTTGATCCTCCATGTCGCGAGCAGCCTGCTTGGCAAGCTTCTTAAAGGAGAACGGGGCACGGGTGGCACCGAAGATGCCGGCCACGTGGTCCTCGAAGATGTTCAGGAAGTTCACGAAAGATCACTCTCCGTATAGGTTCTTTGGTATCCGAGCAAATACAGGCATATCCCAACGATTATAGAGGATAGGATTCCCGCAACCGCCGCCTTGGCGACGACCGTGCCCGCAAGGCTGGCAATTTCCATATGGTGTGCAAGACAAAACGATACGGCCGAGCCGATACCGGCGACGGCAATTGCGACGATGGCGGCGAGGTTTGACCCCTGCTCGGCGCGCTTGGCATGGGCATTGAGCAGCAGCGACGTTGCCGCGGCTGCTGCTGCGATCAGTGCGAAGGCGGCCCAGAGGAACGCGTCGCCCAGCGCTGCGGCGACATTGCCAAGCCCCAGCACGCCTCCCGTAGGGAGGGCAGCTGCGGCCAGGCGGGCAAAAAGCGCGCCTATACCCGTGGCGGCAGCGGCGCTTGCCGGGCCGAGCCAAAACGCCGCGAAGCCCGCGGCGGCCCCGGCGGCAAGGATGGCGTCGCCGGTTAGACAACCTAGCGCAAGCGCGCAGGTGAGTGCCGCGCTCGCGGCCGCTTCGGTGCGTCCCCAGGCAATCCACCATCCGGACATGGCGGCGGCAAAAATGACCGCGACCGGCAGCATCGACAGGATGCCCTGCGCCTGCATGGTGGCGTTGGCCATGAGCACCAAAAAGCCCACGGCCGAGATAGCCGAGCCGATCTGCGGTGCCAAGCCTGCCGCCGCGCCAATAGCGATGGCCGCGGCGACCAGCCCGGGAAGCGCCGCGACGCCCGCTGTCTGCATAAGCAAAAAGCTGAAGGTTGCACACGTTAGCGCCGAGATACCGCGCATGGTGTAATCGCGCGCGCAGCTCCAGCGCGTGCCCGCCCAACCAAGCGCGGGGTCGACTTCGATGGCGTTATCCTCGTAAGGCAGCGACTCCATATCGTCTGCTGCGTGCTCGTCGTCCGAAAGCTCGCTTACCATCTGCTCCAAGCTGCGACGGCCTTCGCGCACGCTCCCCAAGCCGGCAAGGAGTTGGTCGCAGAATGCCTCGATGCTATCGGGGCGGTCTTGCGGCATAGGGGAGAGGGCGCTCATGAGCGCTGCCTCGGCTCCCGGGGGAAAGTGCGGGATCAGCTCGCTGGGGTAGGTGGCGCCGCCGATGATGCGGTCGAGCGAGTCGGCAGGCGTTGCCGCCATAAAGGGGGCGCTGCCGCACAGGCCCTCGTAGATCACGCAGGCAAGGGCAAAGACATCGGCGCGCTCGTCGACCGTGCCGGTCTCGATATCGAGTTGTTCGGGCGGCATGTAGCCGATGGTGCCGCCGCACGATCCGCCAAAGCCGCCGGCAGATGACAGCCGCGCCATGCCAAAGTCGGTGAGCTTTACATTGCCCGAGTGGTCAATGAGCACATTGGCGGGCTTTATGTCCAGATGAAGCACGCCGTTTGCATGGGCAAAGGTGAGCGCCTGACCCAACGCGTCGGCAATGGTCGCTGCCTCGTCAAAGGTGAGCGAGTGGCCGTCCACGCGATGCAAAAACTCGGCCAGCGACATGCCGTCGACATACTCCATGACCAGGTAGGCATAGGCGGTGTCATGCGTAAAGTCGATAACCTGCACGATATTGGGATGTTGAAGCATGGCGGCGGTATGTGCCTCGCGCAGTACATCCATGATGTCGCTGGCGGGTATGCCGGAGCCGTTGATAAGAGGGATGCGCTTAATGGCCACGCGACGGCGCAGGTGCGTGTCGCGGCAAATCTCGATGGAGCCAAAACCGCCGGTCGCAAGCGTCTCGAGCGGCTGGTACCGCTTGAGCAGCTCGCGAGAGCTGGTGCCCTCCAAAGGGACGTCCGGCGAGAACCGGGCGGTATGTTGCGAGAAAAGCGGCATGGCCAACCCTCGTGCGTTTAAAGTTCGTTTGCGAGCGGCGGGCGCGGGGCCGAGCCATTCGCGGTGGCATAGATGCTGCTAGTGTAGCACGCTCTGGTGCATGGGGAGGATAGCGGGATGCGAGGCTGCCTGTCTGACTTGGCCTTAGCGCTTCTTCTTGCCCTTCTTCTGCTTGCACTGCTTGCCCTTGTTGTCCTGGGGCTTGTCTGCCTTGTCTCCCTGCTTGGCCTCGGCTGCAGCCTTCTCGGCCTTCATTTTCTTCTTCTTGGTCTCGATGCGGAGCTTTTTGTTGATGCGCGCCTTAAGGAAGGAGCCAAACTGCTCGGCGTCGCCGCGAACAAAGGTGTCCTTGGGGATCGTCACGCCCTGGTCTGCGAACATGGCAACAAAGATGCGCTCGCCGTCGAGTACGTGGTCGAGCTTCTCAAACGGGAAGAACTGCGACTTGCCGCTCTTGCCCCATACCATCAAGCCGTCCTCGTTGGCGGCGACGCGGCGATAGCGGCCACCCATGGACTTGTCGGCCTCGACGGCGTCGATAAAGTCGCGGGCGAGCGTGTGGTGCAGGTTTTTGCTCCACCAGGCCAAAAAGGCGCCGAACACGATCAGGACGACGCCAAACTTGATCCAGTTGCCGCCGGCCACCAACATGCCGATGCCGAGCAGCGCGGCAATTGCCGCGGCGACATACAGCGAGCCGCGACGCCTGGGCGAGGCGACCAAGCGGGCGAAGTCGGTGACGAGGTCGTTTTCGTACTGATACTCGTTGAGGTACAGGATGCCGTCGTCGGCTGCTGCCTGTTTCTCGAGCGCGACCTCGACCTGGTCGGCTACTTCGGAGGGAACGAGGTTGCTCTCTGCGTCTGCCATGCTCTTTGGACTCCTATCGCGGCGGGCTCGCCGTACGGGTTATTATGAGTGCAGTATGCCGTGCGACCGCATGGCCGTCGCGGCAACAAGACTCAGTATACCCGGGGGAGCACCCATGGAATCGTTGTACCGAAAGTATCGCCCGCTCACCTTCGACTCCGTGGTGGGCCAGCAGCATATCGTCTCGACGCTCGAGCACGCCATCACCGAGGGGCGCCTGTCCCACGCGTACCTGTTCTGCGGACCGCGCGGCACGGGCAAGACCACCATGGCGCGCATCCTGGCCAAGGCGCTGCTATGCCGCAATGCCGAGGCGGCGCGCGCCGAGGGCGCAAGCGGCTGCATGCCCGACGGCACTTGCGAAGAGTGCGAGCTCATCGCCGAGGGCAACCACCCCGATGTCTACGAGCTCGATGCCGCAAGCCGTACGGGCGTGGACAATGTGCGCGAGGAGATCATCAACTCCGTTAACTTTGCCCCGGTGCGTGGCAAGTACAAGATCTATATCATCGACGAGGTCCATATGCTCACGACGGCGGCGTTTAACGCGCTGCTCAAGACGCTCGAGGAGCCGCCGGCGCACGTGATCTTTGTGTTGTGCACCACCGATCCGCAAAAGATTCTGGAGACCATCCTCTCGCGCTGCCAGCGCTTCGATTTCCACCGCATCGGCAACGAGGATATCGAGCATCGTCTGTCCTACGTGTGCGAGCAGGAGGGCTTCGATTACGACGACGAGGCGCTGGCCATCGTGGCGCGCCATGCCAAGGGCGGCATGCGCGACGCGCTTTCCACGCTGGAGCAGCTGAGCGTTTTTGGCAACGGCGCCGTGCATGCGGACGATGCCCGCTCGCTTTTGGGCGAGGTTTCGGACCAGATCCTGGGCGAGTTTGCCCGCGCCATCGCCGAGCGTGATATTGCTGGACTCTATGGGCTCATTCGCGCACAGGTCGAGGAGGGCAATGACCTGCTTGAGCTGACGCGCGACCTGGTGGCGCACGTGCGCGACGTGTATGTGGCCTGCGTTGCCGGTACCCGTGCCGAGCTGTTTGAGGGCGGGGCCGAGCAGGCCGAGGCGCTTGCTGCCGAGGCCGCTGCCTTTGGCGGGCATCCGGCCGACCGTCTGGCCCGCGTGCTGACAGTGCTCGACGATGCCGCGTTGGAGATGAGGGGTGCGAGCGACGTGCGCCTGGTGCTCGAGATTGCCTGCACGCGCCTGGCACGTCCCGAGGCCGATCTGACCATTGAGGCCCTGGCCGAGCGCGTGGCACGCTTGGAGGCCATGGTCGCCAACGCCGCGGTGCCGGCGAGCGTGGCTGCTGCTGGTGGTGCTGCGCCCGCGGCTGTCGCGGCTGCACCTGTGGCGACACAACAACCGACGCTGATCTCGGGTGCCCGAGCTGCCGCTCCGACGGCATCTGCCGCTCCCGCCGCTGCGTCTGCGCACCAGGGCGGCATGCCCTGGGACCGCGGCGCTGCCGCTCCGGCGGCCCAGCCCGCGCCGGCCCCCAAGCCCGCTGCGCCTGCGCCTCAGCCTGCCCCGGCTCCGATGCCCCAGCCCACCGCCGCTTCGGCTCCCGTACCTGCCGCTGCGCCGGCGCCTAAGCCCCAGCCCAACACTGCCGCTCAGGTTGCTGCCGCCGGCGCCGCCGAGACCCCTGCGGTCGAGGATGCCGGCGAGCTCCAGCGCAAATGGGTCGAGGTCGTCGAGCGCGTCAAGGCCCAACAACCTTCTTATGCGGCTCTCCTGTTGAACGCTCGCGCTACGGCAGACGATGGTTCTAAGCTCACGGTCTCGTTCCCTACGGCATTTGCTATCAAGATGCTCGGGCGTGCTGATACACAGGCGGTGTTTTTGCCGACAGTCAGTGCGGTCTTCGGTCGTCGCACCGTCGACTATGTCCTGGATGGGGGTGTCAGGCCGGCTCCTCAACATGAGGAGCATTCTCCATCTGTACGGGCTGCGGCATCTGCGGACCCGCAACCCGTGTCCTCGGCGGCCCCTGCATCCTTGAGCGCCAGCGCGACGCAGCCAAAAGCGGCACCGGTAGCGGCACCGATCCCGTCGGTGACTGAACCCGCCGTGCCCAAACCGGCTGCTCCGATCCCCGCGTCCAAGCCCGCTGCCGCGCCTGCACCCAAGTCATCCGACCTGGCCAAGGCCCCTTGGCTGCGCTCCGACAACCCTGCCGGTGCTCCTGCCACGGGCAAGCTCCCGACCGAGCCCGCGCCCCGAGTGCCCGAGTGCGCGTCTGCTCCCAAGATTCAGCCGTCTGTGCAGGCTGCGCCATGGGAATCCGAGCAGGTACCCTACGACGACGCCATGGTCGGCGGCTTCGCCGGCGATGCGAGCGGGGAAGATCTTCCTCCGTTCGACATGCCTGCCGCGGCGCCTGCGCCCAGCCCTGCCGCTTCGGCCGCAGCTCCCGCAGCTGCGACGTCCGCTCCTGCAAGTGACGACGCCCTCGCTGCCCCTTGGGAGTCCAACCCCGGTGCTGGCAGTCCTTTCGGTCACCAGGGCGCAGCCCCGGGCATCCCGCAGACCGAGGACGAGGCCAAAGCCCTCATACGTAGTGTCTTTGGCCAGTCCACCATCTTCAAGCCGGTGGAGTAACTATGCGGGCGGGTATATACGCCGAGTTGTGAGACCTTGCATAATTCGACCTTGCATAGTCTTGGGCGGCGCGTCACGCCAGAGGACATGTACATCGACTGAGTTAGCGCGACCGCCCCGCTCGTTTGCCCCGCGCCGTGGTACGATTTTTGAGTTTGAAAGTCCCGCCGTGCCCGGCTGCCCTTGCAGCTTGTCGCGCGACCACACGTAAAGGAGCCATCATGGCCGGTATGAACATGCAGCAGATGATGAAGCAGGCCCGCAAGATGCAGGAGCAGCTTGCCGCCGCGCAGGAGAACCTCAAGTCCCAGACCGTCGACGCTTCTGCCGGCGGCGGCATGGTCAAGGTGACCGTTAACGGCGAGATGGAGCTCGTCAACCTTACCATCGACCCCGATGCGCTCGATCCCGAGGACGTCGATATGCTGCAGGACATGATTATGGCTGCCGTCAACGAGGCCGTCCGCGGCGTCAACGAGCTCGCCAACAAGCAGATGGGCGCCATCGCCGGCGGCCTCAACATCCCGGGCATGCCGTTCTAAGACGCGCACATATATGAGTGCCAACCATAGTCTGCAAAAACTGCTCGATGAGCTGGGCCGTCTGCCGGGCATTGGCCCCAAATCGGCCCAGCGCATCGCCTACTACCTGCTCGAGGCCGACGCCGAGGAGGCGCGCCGCCTGGCCGAGGCCATTCTAGAGGTTAAGCAGGAAGTGCATTTTTGCAGCCGCTGCTTTAATTACGCCACCGCTGACGAGTGCTCCATCTGCCAAGACTCGATGCGCGACACCACCCGCATCTGCGTGGTGGGTGAGCCGCGCGATGTCCAGGCGATTGAGCGCACGGGCAGCTACCACGGCCTCTACCACGTGCTGGGCGGCGTGATCAGCCCCATGGACAAGATCGGCCCCGAGCAGCTGCACATCCGCGAGTTGCTGGCGCGCTTGGGCCACGAGGACATCCACGAGGTCATTATCGCCACCAACCCCAACATTGAGGGCGAGACCACGGCGAGCTACCTTGCCCGCACCATCAAGCCTCTGGGCGTCGAGGTGTCGCGTCTGGCGAGCGGCCTGCCCGTGGGAGGCGACCTGGAGTATGCTGACGAGCTTACGCTCGGCCGTGCTATCGAGGCCCGTCGTGCGATCTAGGCGGCGTCAGCTCCGCGGCATGTCCCGTCGGCCTGCCGCACGGGGCGCTCATAATTGGGCACGCGTTCATGCATTTGTTGTACAACAAACCTGCTTTTCATCCGCTTATCGCGTGGATGGGTCCACTCGCACCTCGTATTTGCCCATTCGTTGCACAACCTTTTGGGTTCGCTGATACACTCAAATGTGGATATGAAAAGAATGCGCCGCTTTTAAGCGGCGTGTTTTTGTTGGAGGAGAACGCATGCGGCCCGCTAGCACTCAGACAAAGCATGGCGCCGCGGTGCGCATTCGACGCCGGCTGGGCCTGGCGCCTCGGGCGTACGTGCTGCTGTCTTGCTCGCTCGTGCTGGTCATAGCCGGTGTTTCGGCTTATGGCATGACGGTGCCGTCCATGGTACAGGCGTATGCTGCACGCGAGCTGCATATTGGGCGCAAGGCCAAAAGCGACTTGGGAACGACAACCGGATATGCGTGGGCGAGCGTGGTCTCGCATGTTGTGTTCGGTGGCGACGATGCGGACAGTCCAGAAACATCGGACAACGAGGTTACGCTGGCAAACGGCAAGACCATCGTGCTCACCAACACCAAGGTCATTACGAAGCTTTCCAACAACAGTGTGGCTTCTGTCGTCAATAAGGCCGAGCAGCAGAAGGGGCAGGACGCCCAACAGGCAGGCCAGCCCGGCGGTTCGGGTTCGTCTGGCTCCAGCTCCGATTCGTCGGGCGGCGGTTCCGGTTCGGGCTCCGCCTCTGGCGGTGGATCTTCGAGTGATGGCTCGACGGACGGCGGTGCCGGCGGCGACACGGGCTCGGGTGGTCTCTCGGCTGCCGAGGAGGAGAGTATTCACAGCTGGCTCGTGACCAAATACAACATGCTCGATGGCTATGTCGCCCGCGCCAACAGCGTGGTTTCGACCTATAACGCTACGGGCGATACCGGACCGTGCGATAGCCTGACCAACGATATGTTTGTCATCCGTGCCGAGTTTGGCCGGCAAACGTTTTCTCCCAAGTCAAAGTGGTATCAGCAATACGCCAACCTATGGGGTTGCTACACCAATCTGTGCCAATGGGTGGGGCATTATGGCGATGACGACGTCGCGCTCAACAACTTCAATACCAAAGTGGCGGCGATCGCCCTATGACGAATAGCCTTGCTTCTGTGGCAACCCAGTCGCTCAGCCGTGACCCTATGGTGGGTCTGCGCCTGGCGCGCGTTGGAGGGTTTGAGCCCGCCATTGCGCTGGGCCCGGACGAGCTTCCCGCCTACCTGCGCCGTTTTACGATGCTGTTTGCCGATGACGCCACCATGCGCCGCGGCGGTATCGGCCGTGTGACGCGTGCCGTCAACGCGCAGGGCGAGGCCGTGGCACTCAAGCAGCTCATCTTGCCAACGCGCGACGAATTTGATGACGATGTCGCCCACGAGGCGCTGGTCACCAAGTTCAAGGCGGCGTTTCGCGAGGAATACGAATGCCATCGCGCCCTTTCGGGCCTTAGAGGCTTTCCCCGCCTGTATGGATGGGGCGAGGTTGACGGCGTGCCCGCGATTGTCATGGAGTGGGTCGAGGGCGAGACGCTCGCTCGCCTGCGCTCGCGCCTTGCCGTGGACGAGGCCGGGCGTCTGTCGCCGCTCGTGGCGGCGCGCCTGGGTCGCGACCTGTTCGATCTGCTCTGCCGCATGAGCTTGGTAGGCGAGGGGTTCGTCCATCGCGATATCTCGCCCGCTAATATTATGGTGCGCACGGCGCGCCTGCCGCTCGACCGACAGCTTGCCGAAGGCACCTTCGACCTGTGCTTGATCGACTTTGGCTCTTCGCTGGCGCTCGAGCCCGCCTCTGCGGTGGCCGGCACCGGCGGCAAGGCGTCGTTTACCGAGCGCTATGCCACGTTGCGCCGCGCGACGGTGGCCTACGCCCCGCCCGAGATGCTCACCGACGATATCCCCGACCTGCGCATGCTTCGCATGTCGCCGGCAATCGATGTGTATGCAGCGGCGAGTACGGTCTACGAGCTCATCGCCGGTGTCGCGCCGTACGAAGTGGCGCCGGGTGCGTCGGGTACTTCGGGCTCGCGCAAAAAGACGTGCGATATCGCCAGCCCTTATCGCCTCAAGATGGATACGCTGCCCGATTATCCCGTTGGCGCCCACGCGCCCGGCTGCGACTTGACGCAACTGCTGCGACGCGAGCCCGATGTGGCACTTGCCGCGGCCGAACAGGCTCAGCAGCTCGGACTCGATCCAAATTCCGAGGATCTGCGCGATGCGCTGGCGTTTGTCGATGCCCAGTTGTTCGACGTGGTCATGGCCTGCCTGTCCTGCCATCAGGAAGATCGTCCCGAGCCGGCTGCGGTGGAGGCGGCGCTCTCGGCATTTTGCGACCACTATGCGCAAAATGTCGCCCGCTCGCTTCGCGCCGAGCCGCTCATGCCGTGCCCGATGGAGGTATCGGGGCACACGGCCCGGCGTGCGGCGATGGTTGGTGCGACGGCGGTATGCGGCGTGCTTTGGGCTGTGGTCGTGGTATCAGCTGCGCTGTTGGCGTCGGGCGCCCATGTGACGCTCGTCGTAGGACCGCTTATGTGGTCCGGGAAGCTGCCGGCCATTATCGCCGCACTGGCGTTGGCACCGCCGAGCATGGTGGGCATCGCTGCCGGCGCCATGGCACACGATCGTCGCACGGGGTTCCTGCAAGGCGTACTGGCGCTTTCTGCCTGCGAGGTTCCGGTGCTGATCGCGGTTGCATGCACCGTGTTTTCCCAACGCGCCGTAGCGAGCGGCTTCGTTGCCGCCTTAATTGCAACCTATGCGCTCACGTGGTTTTTGCTGGCGATGGGGTTTGCCTTTGAGCTTCCCGTCGTGTCAGCGCGACGTGCGAAAATTTCCATGGCGACGCCGCTTGCCGGCGGAGCCGCGGCTGCTCGCGCCTTTGGCGGGCCGGCCGAAGTATCCGACACTATCTCTGCGACCAAGGAGGGCTAAGCCATGGCTTCTCAAGCTGAGCTCACCCCGTGCGGGGCAATGTTTGACATCTTTAAGCGCGCAGCGCACCTGAGCCATATCGAACTGTGCGGCCTGGTGCTCTCGAGCCGCCCGCTCGTCGACGGCCGTAGTCCGCAGAGCCGTGCTGCCGATCGCTCTTGGGTTTCGCGCTTTATCGTGCGCGCGCCGGTCGGCACGCTGCAGGAACGTTATTTTGCCGATTACGGCACCTCGGCCGCGCGCATTATGTCGCAGCTGGCCCTGCGCCGCCGCAATCCCATGGACGCCGCGGCCGTGACCAACATGGTGTGCGGCCCCGCTGGCGAGCCCATGGTGCGGGCACTCGAGGAATGCCATCAGGACACGAATCTCTATCGCAATGCGCTCGAGCGCCTGTCGCAGGCGGCTGAGCTCATGCCCGCCGAGCGCGCCGAGGCCATCCTGGTGCTGTTTGTCGCCGTGGGCTGCTCGGCAGATGTCCGCTCGTCGGTGACCTATGCCCTCGACTACGCTCATGCGACCTGTGGCGGCGCCACGTCGACGCCGCGCTCGCTGAGCACCTCGACGGTCACGGGCGAGCACGAGGCGGCGCCTGCGCACCCGTTGGGACTGCTGCGCGTGCAAAACGGCTACGTGGTGAGCGCCCCGCGCTGGATTCAGCCGAGTGAGGAGGGCGTCGAGATCGGCGCGCTGGCGACGGGGGAGGGTGATATCACCGATGTGGGCGATGACGTTTCGGCTCGCCATGCCCACGTGTGGTGCGATGACCAAAATGTCTGGTACGTCGAGGACCTGTCGTCCACCAACGGAACTGTGGTGGTAAACGGCGCGACGAACGTCTGCACCCAGGTCGAGCCCGGCCGCTCCGCTCAGCTCAACCCCGGTGACGAGCTCAGGCTCGGAGAATCCACAACCTACGCCATCCTCCTCGGCGCCCTCTGACTCATCTCCTAAATAAGTTGCGGTGAAATAGGGACTGTTTAAGGCTACGGCCGGCAAAAACAGTTCCTATTTCACCGCAGCTGCCATTTGGTCCCTCGGTGACGGAAGGATAATTTTTGCCCTTGATGGTCGCTCGGGATAAACCTTTACCGCCCGCCTATATTTGTCGAAATTACACTTGACGGCGGGGTACAATAAACCCGCATGCGGATTTCCGTTGCGGGCGCTTCCCATCACCGGGGCGTGCCCGGGAGCATCCGGCATGCGGCCTTTGCGGCGCTCGATCATGTGCAAGACGGGTAGCTGGGCCTGTGGAGCGCGTGCAGCCTCCTCGCCTCGGCATGCCTTCTCTCCACGCCATGTACCTGCTGCTGAGTCCGCCTGTCAGATGACTGGAAGCAACAGCGAAAATCCCATCACGCCAACATCCCGGTAATCGCCGGGGCCTGTATACCTATATGAGAGGAGAGGGGTATATGGCGCGTAAGTTTAAGTCTATGGACGGCAACGAGGCGGCCGCATATGTTTCGTATGCGTACACCGAGGTAGCGGGAATTTATCCCATTACGCCGTCCAGCCCGATGGCCGACCATGTCGACCAGTGGGCGGCCCAGGGTCGCAAGAACATCTTTGGCACCCCGGTCAAGGTCGTCGAGATGGAGTCCGAGGCGGGTGCAGCCGGTACCGTTCACGGTTCGCTGGGTGCCGGTGCTCTGACCACCACCTACACGGCTTCTCAGGGCCTGCTCCTGATGATCCCGAACATGTACAAGATCG
This sequence comes from Collinsella sp. LCP19S3_D3, assembly GCF_052121455.1. NCBI lineage: Bacteria > Bacillati > Actinomycetota > Coriobacteriia > Coriobacteriales > Coriobacteriaceae > Collinsella > Collinsella sp. LCP19S3_D3. Next base: position 20,508 of record NZ_JBQKEF010000014.1, read on the forward strand.
CGGGCGAGCAGCTCCCGGGCGTCTTCCACGTCTCCGCGCGTTGCGTCGCTTCCCACGCCCTGAACATCTTTGGCGATCACTCCGACGTCATGGCCTGCCGCCAGACCGGTTTCGCCATGCTCGCCGAGGGCAACGTCCAGGAGGTCATGGACCTCTCGCCGGTGGCTCACCTTGCCGCCATCGAGGGTAAGACCCCGTTCCTCAACTTCTTCGACGGCTTCCGCACCAGCCACGAGATCCAGAAGGTCGCCATGTGGGACTACAAGGATCTTGCCGAGATGTGCGACATGGACGCCGTCCAGGCTTTCCGCGACCACGCGCTCAACCCTGAGCACCCGCACACCCGCGGCAGCCATGAGAACGGCGACATCTTCTTCCAGAACCGCGAGGCCTGCAACAAGGTCTACGACGAGCTCCCTGCCGTCGTCGAGGGCTACATGAAGAAGATCAACGAGAAGCTCGGCACCGATTACGGCCTGTTCAACTACTACGGCGCTCCCGATGCCGATCGCGTCGTCGTGTGCATGGGCTCCTTCTGCGACGTGCTCGAGGAAGTCATCGACTACCTCAACGCTCACGGTGAGAAGGTCGGCCTGGTCAAGGTTCGCCTGTTCCGTCCGTTCTCCATCAAGCACTTCGTGGACGTTCTCCCCGAGACCGTCCAGAAGATCGCCGTCATGGACCGCACCAAGGAGCCGGGTTCCATCGGCGAGCCGCTCTACCAGGACGTCGTCTCCGCTCTCTACGAGGCCGGCAAGACGGGTATCAAGGTCGTCGGCGGCCGTTACGGCCTGGGCAGCAAGGACACGCCTCCCGCGTCCGCGTTTGCCGTCTTCGAGGAGCTCAAGAAGGACGAGCCCAAGCGCGAGTTCACCATCGGCATTGTCGATGACGTGACCAACCTGAGCCTGCCCGAGGCCGAGGATGCGCCCAACACCGCAGCTCCCGGAACCATCGAGTGCAAGTTCTGGGGTCTGGGTGGCGACGGTACCGTCGGCGCCAACAAGAACTCGATTAAGATCATCGGCGACCACACCGACAAGTACGTCCAGGCCTACTTCCAGTACGACTCCAAGAAGACCGGCGGCGTTACCGTCTCGCACCTGCGCTTTGGTGATTCCCCGATCCGCTCGCCGTACTACGTGACCAAGGCCGACTTTGTCGCTTGCCACAACCCCAGCTACATCGTCAAGGGCTTCAAGATGGTCCGCGACGTCAAGCCGGGCGGCACCTTCCTGGTCAACTGCCAGTGGAGCGATGAGGAGTTCGCCGAGCACATGCCCGCCGTGGCCAAGCGCTACATCGCGAACAACAACGTCAACGTCTACCTGATCGACGCTATCGACCTGGCCGCCAAGGTTGGCATGGGCAAGCGCACCAACACGGTGCTCCAGTCCGCCTTCTTCGCGCTGGCCAAGGTCCTGCCCGCCGAGGACGCCCTGCAGTACATGAAGGACGCGGCTACCAAGTCCTACATGAAGAAGGGCCAGGCCATCGTCGACGCCAACCACAAGGCCATCGATGCCGGCGCTACCGCCTTCCGTAAGTTCGAGGTTCCGGCCGACTGGGCTACCGCCGAGGACGCCGCTCCTGTCGAGCTTTCCGAGGAGACCAAGTCCGCTATCGCCCAGCAGGTCAAGAACCTGCTCGAGCCCATCGATCGCATGGATGGCGACAGCCTGCCCGTTTCTGCCTTTGTCGATTGTGCCGACGGTCAGTTTGAGCTGGGCGCCTCCGCATACGAGAAGCGCGGCGTCGCCGTGGTCGTTCCTCACTGGGACGAGACCAAGTGCATCCAGTGCAACCAGTGCGCCTATGTGTGCCCGCATGCCACCATCCGTCCGTTCGCGATGACCGAGGACGAGGCTGCCGCTGCGCCCGAGGCTACCCGTACGCTCGACGCCATGGGTCCCAAGGCCAAGGGCATGAAGTTCACCATGGCCGTGTCCCCGCTCGACTGCATGGGCTGCACCAACTGCGTCAAGGTCTGCCCCAAGGGCGCCCTCGAGATGGTTCCCGCCGAGCAGGAGATGGATCAGCAGCCCGTTTGGGACTACATGGTCAAGAACGTCTCCGAGAAGAAGGAGCTCATCGCGGCCAACGTCAAGGGCAGCCAGTTTAAGCAGCCCTACCTGGAGTTCTCCGGCTCCTGCGCCGGCTGCGCCGAGACCGCTTATGCACGTCTGGTGACCCAGGTCGCCGGCGACCGCATGTTCATCTCCAACGCCACCGGCTGCTCCTCCATTTGGGGCAACCCCGCTGCCACCGCTCCTTACTGCAAGGACAAGGACGGTCACGGCCCGGCGTGGAACAACTCCCTGTTCGAGGACAATGCTGAGCACGGTCTGGGCATGGCCATCGGTTACGAGGCCGTCCAGAATAAGCTGATCGCCGCCACCCAGGAGCTCATCGCCGCTGACGGTCCGTCCGACGAGCTCAAGGCCGCCGGTCAGGCTTGGATCGACTCCGTCAACGACGCCGAGGCCTCCAAGACTGCTGCTGCCGCCTACGTTGCCGAGCTCGAGAAGTGCGGCTGCGACGCTTCCAAGGCGATCCTCGCCGACAAGGCTTACCTCACCAAGAAGTCCTTCTGGATCTTCGGTGGCGACGGTTGGGCCTACGACATCGGCTTCGGTGGTCTGGACCACGTCCTGGCTTCTGGCCACAACGTCAACGTCTTCGTCTTCGACACCGAGGTCTACTCCAACACCGGCGGTCAGGCCTCCAAGGCTTCGAACCTGGGCCAGGTTGCTCAGTTCGCCGCTGCCGGCAAGGTGACCAAGAAGAAGTCTCTGGCCGAGATCGCTATGAGCTATGGTTACGTCTACGTGGCGCAGGTCGCCATGGGCGCCAACCCGGCTCAGACTCTCAAGGCCATCCACGAGGCCGAGGCCTATGACGGCCCGTCCCTCATCATCGGCTACAGCCCCTGCGAGATGCACTCCATTAAGAAGGGCGGCATGCAGAACTGCCAGGCCGAGATGAAGAAGGCTGTCGAGTGCGGTTACTGGAACCTCTTCCGCTTCAACCCCGAGGCTGCTGCCGGCAAGAAGTTCTCGCTCGATTCCAAGGAGCCCGCGGGCGGCTATCAGGAGTTCCTGATGAACGAGGCCCGTTACGCTTCGCTGACGCGTTCCTTCCCCGAGCGCGCCGAGGAGCTCTTCAAGGAGAACGAGCAGGCCGCTATGGACCGCTACGCTCACCTGCTGAAGCTTAAGACGGTGTACAACGAGGCCTAGGTCTCCCACCGCAGGATCTGAGGTCTAACCTTCGCGGACGTCCTCGGACATGAAAGAACCCCCGCTGCGCACTACGTGCGGCGGGGGTTCTTTCGTCCTGCGGAATGTCCGCGAAGGTTAGCCCTCAGATCCTGCTACGACTACGTCCTCGGATTGTGGGGCTGAATGAAGGACGTGGCTGAGGGGGCCTTTTGCCCCTTTCGCTGTTTCGCGGCTTTGCCGCGAAAGTCGCGCTACTTTGGGGATGGATGGAGGATTTGGCTGTTGCCGCTTCTTATCCCTTTGCTTTTTCGCGGCTTTGCCGCGAAACGCGCAGCACCTTGGGAAATGCATTGATGCGTGGGCGGGGCTGGATTGCGGATTCAAATGGCTAGAGAGATATGGGTGCGAACGAGAAATCGTTATTGGGGTCATCCTTTTCCATAAACTCATCGAGACAAAACGTCATGTAGATTGGAACGTACAGAACCTTGCCCTCTTTGCTGAGATTCTCGTGGCTCAGTACAACGGCCTCGGGAATTTTGTACTCGCCTACACTCATCAGACGATCGAGGGCCGCATGCGCTCGAACTTTCTTGCCCGATTTGACCTCGATTGGGACAACATGCCCGTGGGCGCCTTCGATCACAAAGTCAACTTCACCGACCTCACGCGTTTGGTAGTACCATGCATCCGCCCCGAGGGCAACGAGTTCCTGCGCGACCACGTTCTCATAGAGACCACCAAGGTTGGGAGTTTTCATATCAAGATAGACAGCGCGTGCAGTGCTGCCGGGGTATCGCGATGCGAGCATGCCTGTATCAGACTCGTATAGTTTGAAGGCTGTCGTTTTCTCCGTCCTCTTGAGAGGACTCCGTGGCTCCGTCACCCTGGCGACCATCAATCCAATACCTGCGTTAACAAGCCACAGGAAATCCTGCTCATATTTTTTAAGGCGAGCTCCCTCACCCAGAGACGAAACAACAAAGCGATGAGACTCCGCCTCAAGCTGAACGGGAATTTGCTCAAAAATCGACCGAACGTTAAACGCTCGAGTCGATGCATATTTTGAGATATCGCTTTTGTACTGATCGACCAACTGAGTTTGAAGCTCACGTGTGCTCACGAGCGAATAACCCGAATCAATATAATTCTGAACGACCTCCGGCATGCCGCCGCAAACGATATAAGCTCTATAGTTCTTGAGCATCGCCTCATGAATATAGTTTTCGACAGGATGTTTCTCGACAAGGCAGCTGCGAATGCCTGCAAGCACATTCTCGCTAACGCTGTTTGCCCAACAAAACTCTTCAAAATCCATCGGGCGCATAACAATGTGCTCTACATACCCCACCGGAAAAGAAGAGATCCCCTTAAACTCAGTCCCAAGCATAGACCCCGAGAAGACATAGCTAAAGCGCCCATCCTCGACCAACGCCTTCATGAGTGTAACGATCTGCGGATACTCCTGAATCTCATCGACAAAGACAAGCGTATCGCCCTCAACAAGCGGCGCATCCGCAAGAAGGGCTACGCGGTTGATAAAGTCAACGGAGTTCTTTGCGCCAACAAGTGCATTCCTTGCTTCGATATCGAGTAGTAAATTGACCTCAAAATACGAAGCGTAGTTGCTTTTTCCAAACGCGCGAATCGCATAGCTCTTGCCGATCTGACGCGCACCAGTAACAAGTAATGCCTTATTGGAGTTATTCTTCCAGCTCAAAAGCCTATCAGTGACCTTACGGCGTAGCATTAAACCCCCAAATGACAAAAATTGACAGATAGAATCGCCTAAAATCATACAAAAATTGGCAGATAATAACGTCGTAAATATACAAAAATTGGAAGATAGCAAAGGTCCGATAAGGTCTCAAAGCCACTGAAACAGCGCTCTACTTTGCGAAGGGGCTGGGGACGCTGTTGCGTGCGTCTCCAGCCCTCTGATTCTTACTTTGGGTCCCGTGGTGGGACTATGTTGGTGCTACCTGGCTGTTTTTACCTTGTCTCGCCGCTCTCTGTGCGTAGGCGGTAGCCGTGGACGAGGTCGCTAATAGCCGGCCAGGGAATCTGGCGGTCGACCCAAAATTGGAGCTGGACCAGATAGCGCTCAGTGGCACGGGTGAGGGCCGCGAACTGTTCGTGAGTCTCTACCTGGGCGTAGAGGTCGCGGCTGTGGGCGAGGATTGCCGTAGTGTCATCCATTTTGCCGGTGACGTCAAAGGCGCCCGAGAACCAGTCGCACAGGCGCGCGGCGCTGTTGTTGATCGTTGCGAGGTCGGCGGTGCCGTCGTTGGCGTTTTCGTTGGCCTGGGCTCGCAGGAGGGAGAGAGCGTCGGCGGCGTTCATACAGTAGCCGACGGTGAAGTTCCAGACGGCGAATTCGCGGCCGGTGTCGAGCTTGCGGCGGCGCATGTAGTCGATGTCACGGGGTTCTTCGAGCATCATTTGGTCAGCGAGGGCCTCAAGTGCAGTGGTGTACTCGGCAAGGTCGAGTGCGAGCAGGGTGTTGATATCCATCATCTTTAGGCCTCCGTTTCGATCTCGACGATTTCGTTTTTAATGTACATGCCCTGGTTGTCCCAGACATTGCGGCAGGCGGCGGCAAAGCGCTCGCGGTCGGCTTCGCAGATGCGGGCGAACATGTTGCAGGTGCCAAAGGGCTCGCACACGTCAAAGAAGATGCAAATTGACGACCAGCCGCCATACCAGCTCACGGCGCCCGCCGGCTCGTGAAAGACGGGGTTCTCGATGTGCTCGTAATTGGCGATGGGGCCCGATACGGGATAGGTTACCTCGGCATCGCAGATCTTGGCCGAAAAGATACGTGACTCGACCGGACAGGACGATTCGAACAGCTTGCACGCCTCGGGAGCCTTGTCCCAGAGCATGTCGGCGAGAAACGTCTCGCCATTCAGCGTGATCTTGAGCATTTTTGTCATAGTAAGGACCTCCTCAATCCGTCGCTCAAGGGGTTCGCTGGCGGATAAGGAGAAGACAGCAGCGGGGTCGCCGAACCCAAACTTCACGACAGATCTCTGTCGCCCCAGCCCGCGCTGTTCTTCGCTAAAGTACCATGCCGTAATTGCGCGCGCAATATCAGTTTTTGAATTTCTGGAAGCGGCAATCGACGAGACGGCTCGCCGGCTGCCGGCCGACGCGCGGTAAAGGTGCTCGTCTATTCCCTAAGTTGGATGAAAAACGCCATGTTATTGCAGGGCTGCATACTCGTCTTAAAAATGTATAGAATCTCGTATAGTGCGAGTAAGATATTGCGCTGTCTGTTTTGTGTTTAGCAAAGATATAGTTTGCATAATCTGGTCTAATCCCTGCTATATCAAAATAAAGTCGCACGTAAATAGCTTAGATATGCTTGAGCTGGGCATCTTTACGCTGAACGGGTAAAAACGACCGTTCACCGTTCAACTGTTTTCAAAATGAATAAAATGAGCGATAAAGAGAATATAAACCTTAATAAACTCGCGTATTGCACGGACGTGGGTTATTAATGGGATGTAGGCCTTTTACAGAAAGGATTCCAGCAATGTCTAAGCCTCTTGGCAAGCCCGATCGTATTGTCGTCGCCCTTGGCGGCAACGCCCTCGGCAACAACCCCGTCGAGCAGATCGAGGCCGTGAGCAACACCGCCCACGCACTCCTCGGCCTCATTGAGCAGGGTAACGAGATCATCATCACCCACGGCAACGGCCCGCAGGTCGGCATGATCCAGAATGCCTTCGCCGCCGCCCACGACGCCATCGGCACCCCCGAGATGCCGCTGCCCGAGTGCGGCGCCATGTCCCAGGGCTACATTGGTTATCATCTGCAGCAGGGCATCGGCCGCGAGATGCACAAGCGCTATAAGCGTTGGCACGCCGCCACCGTCGTCACCCAGATCGAGTGCGATCCCGACGATCCCGCGTTCAAGAACCCGACCAAGCCGATCGGCCCCTTCTACACCGAGGAGCAGGCCAAGGAGTTCATGGCCGAGGATCCCTCCAAGGTCTTCGTCGAGGATTCCGGCCGCGGCTGGCGCCGCGTCGTCGCCTCCCCCGATCCCAAGAAGATCGTCGAGGCCGACTCCATCCTCAACCTGCTCGACAACGAGTTCATCGTCATCGCCTGCGGTGGCGGCGGCATTCCCGTCGTCCGCGACTACGAGAACAAGGGTTGCTACAAGGGCGTTCCCGCCGTCATCGACAAGGACCTGGGCGGCGAGCTGCTGGCCGAGGACTGCGACGCCGACGTTCTGTTCCTGCTGACCGCCGTTGAGCATGTCGCCATCAACTTTGGCAAGCCCAACCAGGAGGAGCTCGAGGACCTCACCGCCGACGAGGCCGAGCGCCTGGCCGACGAGGGCCAGTTCGGTAAGGGTTCCATGGAGCCCAAGGTCCGCGCTGCCATCAAGTTCGCCCGTTCCCGCAAGGGCCGCACCTGCATTATCGGCGCCCTGGACAAGGCCGCCGAGACCATGGCCGGCCTCTCCGGTACCCGCATCCACGAGTAGCCTCTACTCTGTTGCCTCTCTTGTGGGCGCCAGGCAAAGCGCCCACAAACTAGCCTCTCTTCATGAGCCCCGCAGTCCGCTCCGACTGCGGGGCTTTTGTTTCAACCCGGCACTTGGGGACGTTCCTTTCCTGCCGGCAGCTTGGGACAGTCCTTAAAGGCTGCGCCGCCAACTGCGGAAAGCGTATCCCAGAAAGAGCCTCTAAAATGGGGCACAGTTTCCCTAGACCCCTCAACCGGAAAATGCATCCCGGAATTTGGCCGAAAAGTGGCCCGCAGTTTCCCAAACAGGCCGTGCGCGGAAAGTATATCCCGCAATCGAGCTCCAAAGCGGGATGCACTTTCCGCGCACGGCAGTTTCTGGCTGTTGGGAATGGTCCTGTCCGGCCGCCCACAAGTGGCGTCCACAAGGGCTGTCCCCAACGACTACCCAATGACTAGTAGTAGGCCCACATGGCTTCGATTTCGTTGAGGACTTCTACGACGCCCCAGCGGCGGGCGCTACGGCTGGGCGAATTGGGATCGTAGACACCGATGTGGCCGGCGTCGTCAATGCCGTAGAGGACGATGTAATGACCCACGTTGGTAAACGTGCCGGGACGCACGACGGCGATTACGGGAGCATCCGAGCGCAAGGCCTGGGCCATCGAGTCTCGGTCGTTGTAGAGCTGCGTCCCGTTAAGCCCCAGCTGCGCGGCGCCGCTCGTCATAAACGACCACTCGGTGGCACCGGTGGGGGCATAGTTGCCCGCCTCGGAAAGGGCGCACATATCGACCGGTGTCATATCGGTGCGCCCCGTTTTAAAGATGTAGATCATGGTGAGGCAGGTGGGTCCGCAGCCGTTTTGGCGGATGGTTCCACCGGCGTAGGGCAGCTCCGACCATGCGGGGTCGATCTGGTAGATATGCGGCATGGTGCCGGCACTCCACTGCGAACGTGGGGTCGAAAAAGCAAACGAGTAGCCGGGTGCGACTGGGGCTTTGAGGAGCTTTTCCTCGGCGGTGGGCTCTAGGCCGGCAGAGCCATGCGAGGCACACGACCCCAGATACACAAAGGCCAGACATGCCATGATGGAGCACAGGGCAAGACAGAGACGATGAATCTGCGGATTGGCGGCCCGGCCGCGTCCCAGCGGCCGTGGCTGCTTTGCGCCGCGTCCGCCGCGGGGCTTCGAAAAGAAACGGCTGATGTGGTTGTCAGACTTTCGCCGATCGATTTTCTGCCGCCGAGGCACTTCGGCCCGGCGTTGACGGGTGCCCGAGCGTGGGCGATCCGCTTGACGCGTGCTGGTATTCTGCGGCATAGACGACAAGGGGCGATCCTGCGGACGCTGCGGCCCGTCGTTGTCAGAAACACTCCTGGATGCTGGCGTGGTACGCCCGGCAAGGCGAACGTTTCGCTGTCGTTCGCCGCCGTTGTATTCGTATGCCATTTGCACCGCCTCGTCTCATGTATAACCCGTCCATCCTACAAAAAAGACGTGCAGCAAATGAGGACATACACCAAAACCTCGGTAAGCGGCATGGACGGGAGCGAGCCTGGCGTCATAAAGCGACGCCCTCCGCGAGCGATTGAGTCGCGTCATCAAAACGGACGCCCGCACCGAGTGGCGCCCCTCGCCGTTCGTCCCAAAAACGGCGCCGCTCGTTTTGCAGTTCTGCCTTCGGTCGAGCTACGAGTGGCGTTGCTGTGCCAAGGCCGTATCTTAAAGCCATGAAATAAAAAGTGCGCGGCAAAACAGGCCGTGCAAGGGGTGACGCCAAGGGGCGTCAGAAAGGAAAGGAGGGGAACAATGGCGGACAAGAACGCAGAAGTTGCAGTCGAGGATACCGGCGGCATGAAGAAAACGCTTTCGCTCTGGAACTTCTTCACCATCGGTTTCGGTGCCATCATCGGTACCGGTTGGGTTCTGCAGGTCGGCGACTGGATGGTCGTGGGCGGCGGTCCCGTTCCCGCTATGATAGCATTCCTCTTGGGTGCAATCTTCCTCGTGCCCGTCGGAGCTGTTTTCGGTGAGCTTACGGCTGCTATCCCCATCTCGGGCGGCATCGTCGAGTATGTCGATCGTAGCTTTGGCCGTACAATGAGCTACATTACCGGTTGGCTCCTGGCCCTGGGCAACGGCATCCTGTGCCCGTGGGAGGCCATTGCCATTTCGACTCTCGTGTCCGAGATGTTCGGTAGCCTGCCCGGTCTTGAGTGGCTGCGCGCCATCAAGCTCTACACCATCCTGGGCGCCGACGTTTACCTGTTCCCGACGCTGATCGCGCTCGGCTTTGCAGTCTACGTCATCTTCCTCAATTTCCGCGGTGCCAGCTCGGCCGCCAAGCTCCAAGCCTTCCTGACCAAGGCCCTGCTCTGCGGCATGCTACTCGCCATGGGCGTCTCGCTGTTCACCGGCTCGCCGAACAACGCCATGCCTGTGTTCTCCCAGGTCGCCGGTGCTGGCGGCGGTAAGGCCGCCACCGAGGGCACCAGCCTGTTCGCCGGTATCGTGTCGGTCCTGGTTCTGACCCCGTTCTTCTACGCCGGTTTCGACACCATTCCTCAGCAGGCTGAGGAAGCAGCCGAGGGCCTTAACTGGAACAAGTTCGGCAAGATCATCTCCCTGGCCCTGCTGGCCGCCGGCGGCTTCTACATGGTCTGCATTTACTCGTTCGGCACTATCCTTGACTGGCATGAGTTTGTTAAGAGCCCGGTTCCCGCGCTTGCCTGTCTTAAGGGCATCAACATGCTCCTGTACCTGGCCATGCTCGTCATCGCCACGCTTGGACCCATGGGCCCGATGAACTCCTTCTACGGCGCCACGAGCCGCATTATGCTCGCCATGGGCCGCAAGGGCCAGCTGCCCGAGAAGTTTGCCGAGGTCGATCCCAATTCCGGCGCTCCCAAGCTCGCCTGCGTCGTTCTGGCCATCATCACCGTCGTCGGTCCGTTCCTGGGCAAGAACATGCTCATCCCTCTGACCAATGTGTCGGCTCTCGCCTTCATCTTCTCTTGCGGCATGGTCGCTCTTGCCTGCCTGCGCATGCGCTTCACCGAGCCCGACCTACCTCGTCCCTACGAGGTGCCCGGCGGCAAGTTTGGCATCAGCCTCGCCATCGCTGCCTGCGCCATCATCATCGGCCTGCTCGTGATTCCGTTCTCTCCCGCCTCCCTCAACATGGTGGAGTGGAGCATCGTGATCGGCTGGTTGGCTATTGGCCTGGCTCTCATGGCTTTCACCAATTCCCGTAAAAAGTAACGCCGAGCCGGGGCGGATTGGGTGCGCGGTGCCCTCTCTCCCGCGTACCGAACCCGGCATCACTTGGGTAGCTTTGTGAGGCCTTAACCCAACACGGCCTCACCCACTATATGGATCCATAAGGAGGAACCATGTCCACTAAGTATGCAATCGTTGGAGGCAAGCTCATCGACGGTACCGGTGCCGAGCCGGTCGAGAACTCCCTCGTTCTCGTCGACGATAACGGCAAGATCGAGTACGCCGGTGTTATGCAGGACCTTCCCGAGGGCGTTGAGGTTATCGACGCCGCCGGCAAGACTGTCCTTCCCGGCCTGATCGACACCCACCTGCACTTCTCGGGCAACCTGACCGACGATGACACCGATTGGGTCATGCAGCCGCTCCTCGAGAAGCAGGCCGTCGCCGTCAAGCAGGCCTACGACTGCCTCACCCACGGCCTCACCACCGTCTGCGAGATCGGCCGCTTTGGTATCCAGATTCGCGACTGCATCGACAAGGGCGTCTTTAAGGGCCCGCGCGTTCTGGCCACCGGCCTCGGCTTCTGCCGTGTTGCCGGTCACGGTGACTCCCACCACTGCACCCAGGAGCTCAACAAGGAATCCCATCCCTGGGGCGACCAGGTCGACGGTCCTTGGGATCTGCGCAAGGCCGTCCGTCGTCGCCTGCGCGAGAACCCCGATGCCATCAAGATCTGGGCTACCGGTGGCGGCATCTGGCGCTGGGACTCCGGTCGCGACCAGCACTATTGCTCCGAGGAGATCCAGGCCGTGGTCGAAGAGGCCAAGATGGTCGGTATCCCCGTGTGGAGCCACTGCTACAACAACCACGCCGCCGCCTACGATTCCGTTCGCTTTGGCTGCGAGCAGCTGATTCACGGCTTCGATATCGATGAGCGCACCATGGACCTTATGGCCGAGCAGGGCACCTTCTTCACCCCGACGATCGCCTTCCTGCCCACCTGGTACGCCACCTATCCTCCCGTCTATGTCCCCGAGCTGCACGACAAGTACGAGGGTACCCTGGTCGAGAAGGAGCTGCAGCGCAACTATGACTGCCTGCGCGAGGCCAAGAAGCGCGGCGTCGTCATGACGATCGGCTCTGACTCCTTCTCCTTCGTCACCCCGTACGGCACCTGCTCCATCGAGGAGATGTACGAGTTCGTCGACAAGATCGGCTTCACCCCGGTCGAGACCATCACCTGCGCCACCCTCAACGGTGCCAAGATGTGCCACATCGAGGACGAGACCGGTTCCATCGAGGCCGGCAAGTGCGCCGATCTGCTGGTCGTCAACGGTGACGTCGCCGCCGACATCCACGTGCTCAACACCGACAACATGGACGTCATCATGAAGGACGGCTGGATTGTCGAGGCCGGCACCTTCGGCGAGCCAAACAAGTACAGCGCCTAAGCTACCGTTTGTCGATGGCTGGATGTAAAACACAGTTTTTGATTGCATAATGCAATGGAGAGGGTCGCTTGCGGCCCTCTTTATTGCTATCGGTACTACGGACAAGAGGGGATGACGGTGGATTTAAACAGGCTGAATCTGGGCAAGAGTTACAACTCTACCAAGGTCTTTCGTACGGCCCAGCATGTGGTTCAGGCCATCCTACTCGGTGTTGTCGTTCCGGCGCTTATCTTGCTGCTTATCTGGGATTTAACCGATAATCCCAATCCCGTTCCAGGCGTTGTCGTTATTGCCGGCCTGGTCATGCTGTGCTTCTTCTTCTCGTATGTCTTTGTGGTCCCCGATGACCTCACATCGAGCGCAACCGACCGCACGCTCGCCATCGCATCAAAAATATTTGCCTACACGTCGCGCGGCCTTACGCCCGAAGCGGCCCTGGGTGCCTCTAAAATTATCCTGTCCGAGACCATCGCTTCTGCCATCTGCTTTACTGACGGCAGGCAGGTGCTGGCAAGCTGGGGCGAGGACTCGGCAAAGTGCCCTGCCGGAACCCCGGTAGTGCTCAAGACCACGCTCAACGTGATTGAGACGGGCGAGCAGAGCGTGTTTTCGCGTGATGCCTCCAATGAGACGGGCGGCTATTTTCCCCGTCTGCGTGCCGGTATTGTCGCGCCGCTTAGCGTGCGCGGTCATTGCGTGGGCACACTCGAGCTGTATTACCCACGCCTGAGCAGCATCGATATGCGACAGACGGCGCTTGCCTCGGGTTTCGCCGATCTCATTTCCACGCAGCTCGCCAGCTTTGAGCTCGAGCGCCAAGATGAGCTCACGGCCCGCGTTGAGCTCCGCGCTCTGCAGTCGCAGGTCGATCCGCATTTTCTATTCAATACCATTAGCACGATCGTTTCGCTCGTTCGAACCGAGCCCGACAAGGCGCGATCGCTGCTGATCGACTTTTCCAACTACTATCGTCAGACGCTTTCTGACTCCGATACGCTCACCACGCTCGAGCACGAGGTGGAGCAGGGCACGCGTTATATCAATCTTATGCAGGCCCGGTATGGCGACGGCCGTCTGCGCGTTTCGGTCGACATCGACTTTGAGGTGCGCGACAGCCTGGTGCCGCCGTTTATCTTGCAGCCGCTGCTCGAAAACTGCATCAAGCATGCGCAGCGTGAGACCGAGCCGCTTTCCATTCGTGTTAGGGCTTTTGAGACCGATGACGGCTTGGAGATCATCGTCGAAGATGACGGCATCGGTATGAGCGAAGAAGTCTGCGCGCATCTGTTTGAGCAGCATCGCCGAGAGGAGCCCGAAAGCATTACCGCCGACGGCTCCGTCAAGCGAGGCTGCGGCCTGGCGCTCTTCAACGTGCTTCAGCGCATCCATTTCTTTTACGGAGAAGATTCTGGCATGCGCGTGAAGTCCCAGGAGGGCGTGGGAACGCAGGTCATCGTTGAGTTGAACGGCGAGCCGCATGAGCCGGCGCCGCTAACGGTGTAGCACGCGGTTGGATTGAGAGAAAAAAGAGGGGAAGCGCATATGTCCGAAGGCTGGAATATCTTGGTGGTTGATGACGAGCCCCCAATTAGGGCTGAGCTACGCTATCTGTTGGAAAAGGATGCGCGTGTGGGCCAGATTGCCGAGGCGGGCAATGTCACCGAAGCCGTGGAATCGATTCTGTCGAACAAGCCCGACGTGCTGTTTTTAGACATTACTATGCCTGGTCGCTCGGGAATTGAGCTTGCCGAGACGCTTCAGAACCTAAAGACACCGCCGGTCGTGGTGTTTGTGACGGCATTTGCCGAGTATGCGGCCGATGCCTATAACCTCGATGCCGTCGATTACATCGTAAAGCCGGTCGAGGATGCTCGCCTGTCAAAGGCGCTCGATAAGATCGAGACCGCCCTGGGCGCTCGCCGTGTCGTCCATGCTCCGCGCCAGCCTTTGCGCCTGACGGTGGATCGTGGGGGTAAAAAGGTGTTCATTCCCGTGGCGGATGTCTGCTACTTTGAGGCGCGCGCCGATTTTTGCAACGCCGTCTGCGCCGAGGGAACATATCTGATCAATGAGTCGATTTCATCGCTCGAGCGGCGCCTGGCCTCCGAGGGCTTTATCCGTGTCCACCGCAGCTATCTGGTCAATTTGGAAGACGTGCACAATGTCGAGATCGGTTCTACGGGTCTTATGGAACTCAGGCTCGATCGCGTAACCTCGACGGTGCCCGTGTCCCGTCGTCGCGCTGCCGAGGTTAAGGCGCGCCTGGGGCTTGTGTAGACGGTCCGCATGCCATCGTTTGCCGACGCGGGTTTGGCATGGCCGCGCGGTGGGCATAATGGGTGACATCGAATGAAATCGAAAGGATCATTATGCCTGCGCTTATTACGCATCATCTGTTTGGCGAGGAAAGCATCGATCGTCTGCCGCAGGGCGTCATTACGTCCGACGAGGAACGCATTGCTTTTATCCTGGGCAACCAGGGTCCCGACCCGTTTTTCTTCCACATCCTGACGCCGCGCGTTTCCGACTGCACGCTGCTGGCGCAGGCCATGCATCGCTCGCGCATGTCGCGCCAGTTCTCGTGCCTGCGCGACGGCGTGTCCCATCTGCTCCCGCGCGATGCCAACTTGGGCCGCGCCTTTGCGCTGGGCCTGCTGTCGCACTACGTGCTCGACCGTAATGCCCACCCCTTTGTCTACGAGCAGCAGTTTGGCATTGTCGAGTCCGATCCCGAGCTGGGGGATTCGGGCAGCCAGGTCCATGCGGTGCTCGAAAGTGACCTGGACGTGTTGATGCTGCAGCTCAAGCGCGACGGGGCCACGGTCGAGGACTATCCGCCGGCGGGCGAGATCGTCACCACCGACCGCATCAATCGCGTGGCCGGCGTGCTGATGAGCTATGTTGCCGGGCGTGTGTACGGTATCGATATCCCAGCGGGGGAGTACGGTGCCGCCGTTGCCGACATGCAGCTACTCTATCGCACCATTGAACCGGCGGGCTCGGCCAAGACGCGTGCAATTGCCCTGGTCGAAGGCCTAGTACACGACTACTCCCTGCTCGATGGCCTTGCTCACCGCGTGACGACCGAGCCGCCCGAGCGCACCGGCAATCTGGACCATCTGACGTGGAAGAATCCCTTTACCGATGAGGTCTCGAACGAGAGCTTCCCCGAGGTCTTTGACCGCGCGCTGGTCGATTACGAGTGCACGGTCACCCGCTTTATCGAGACCGGCGATATGGAGGCCGTGACCAACCACGTCAATTACAGCGGTCGCGTGCTCGGCGCTGACGAAGAGTTCGACCGCGAGGAGTAGGGCTCGTGCGTGCCCCTTTGCCGAATCCTTACCGGTGCCTCTGTGCAATTGGGGTACGATGAACTGACTTCATATCGGGCGAATACGAAGGGTCCCTGTCCATGAAATACACCAAGCTCGAGCGTAACTGGGTTATGTACGATGTGGGCAATTCGGCCCTCGTGTTGCTCAACACCTCGGTGGTGCCCATCTACTTTAACGCCATCAATACCGGTGCTTCCTCGGCCGATCTGGTGGTCGCTTGGGGTAGCGCGCAGACGATTGCCTCGCTGGTCATTGCCATGCTCATGCCCATTCTGGGCGCGCTTGCCGATTACGCCGGCAACAAGATCAAGTTCTTCTTGGGCTTCTTCCTCACGGGCTTGGTGCTTTGCCTGGCGCAGGCTATCCCAATGTCCGCCATGGCATTTTTGACCGTGTACGTGCTGTGCACCATCGGCCTTAACTCTTCTATGACGTTCTATGACGCCATGCTGCCCGACATTACCACCGACGAGCGCATGGACGCCGTGTCCAGCTCGGGCTATGCCTGGGGCTACATCGGTTCCACCGTGCCGTTCATCATCTGCCTGGCGCTTATCATGGGTGGTCCCGCTCTTGGCGTCCCCACCATGCTGGCAACGCGTCTGTCGTTTGTCATCACTGGTGCCTGGTGGCTCATCTTTACCCTGCCGCTCATTCGCACCTATAAGCAAAAGTACGGTCGCGAGCGCGGTCCCGAGGACACCATCGGCCACATCGTGGGCGGCGTGTTCTCCGAGGTCGTACACACCATGCGCGAGATCGCCCACAACAAGACCGTGCTGGTCTACATGATTGCGTTCTTCTTCTACATCGACGGTGTGCACACGGTCATTTCAATGGCAACCAGCTACGGTTCGGCTCTGGGCATCGACTCGACCCAGCTGGTACTGGCCCTGCTCGTTACACAGTTCGTGGCCTTTCCGTCCGCCATCATCTACGGCAAGCTCGCCGGACGCGTGGGCACGCTCAACATGATCCTGGTGGCGGTCGCCGCCTACATGGGCATTGTGCTGTTCGCCGCGTTTTTCCTCAAGACCGCCTTTGAATTCTGGGTGCTTGCCATTATGGTCGGCCTGTTCCAGGGTGGCGTGCAGGCACTCAGCCGTAGCTACTTTGGCCGCATCATCCCCAAGGAAAAGTCCAACGAGTACTACGGCTTCTTTGACATCTTTGGGCGCTATGCAAGCGTTATGGGCACCTTTCTGGTGTCGGTCGTCACCTCGCTGACCGGCAACCCGTCGCTGGGCGTTCTTTCCATTGCTGTGCTGCTGGTCGTTGGCTTTATGCTGCTGGCCCGCCTGTCTCGCATGACTCGAGCGGCAGAGCATGCCGCATAGGAGCGGGCGGCTATTGTGCCTGTCTGCGGTACTCTTTTGGGGTTATCCGCAATAAACATTGCGACTTGCGAGCAATGATTTGCCCAAGTGGGTATGATGGAATCAGCTAGGTCGCGGGGCGTCGCCTGTGTTTGGCGGCGCCTCGTTTTTGTGTTGCAGGGAGGGAAGGCATGAACGCCACGGTTGTGATTCCAACATATTGGGCGGGCGATGATGCCCATGCAAACGCTCCCGGTGTCTATGACCACTCGACGAATCTCAACGCCGCCAATCCCGAGCTCGATCGCTGTCTTGCTTCGCTCGAGCAGGTACGCGATATTCCGCGAATCATCCTTTTGGTGGTCTGTCCCATCTCGGCCACGGCGGATGTGTCGAAGCGCGTACGCGAAATCGTCGAGGCGCACCCTACGCTCAAAGTTACCGTAGTCACCAATACCCAGGCATCGCGTATCGCCGACCGCGTAGCGCAGATTGCGCCCAAGGGTTCGGGAGAATGCGTGAGCCTGCGCGGCTATGGCGCCATCCGCAATATGGGACTTGCCTGTGCCGCCGTGCTGGGTCACGATGCCGTCATCTTTTTGGATGACGACGAGACTGTCATCGATGCCGACTTTATGAAACGCGCGACTTACGCGTTGGGGCAGCAGACACGTCAGGGCCTGCCAATCTTGGTTAAGAGCGGCTACTTTTACGATCGAGACGGATCGCCGCTGGCCCCCACGGACAAGGTGGGCATCTGCCACCGTTGGTGGACCAAGCGTATTGAGTTCAATCGCTGGATGAAAAAGGCGCTCTCGGGCACCCGTATTTCGCGTTCAAACTATGTGTGCGGCGGCCTTATGGCCCTCCATGCCCGCGCCTTTACCCGCGTGGCATTTGACCCGTTTATCACTCGTGGCGAGGACCTGGACTACCTCTTTAATATGCGCATGTTTGGCTACGACGTATGGTTTGATAACGAGTGGACCGTGCGCCATCTGCCGCCTGAGTCCGAGAAACGCTCGCCGCGCTTTATGCAGGACGTGTACCGTTGGTACTACGAACGTGCCAAGCTAACGTTTGCCGCGCACCAGAAAGAGCTCGTTCCCGTTACAGCCGCGTCTCTCATGCCCTATCCGGGCCCGTGGATTTCGCGCGAGCTTGACGATCGCGTGCGTAAGACTGCCATGGTCCGCAGCATGTTTACCCGCGAGCACGAGGGATACCTACGCATTTGGCGCCACGGTATTGACGAGGCCAGGACCTACGCACGCCAAAACGCCGCAAGCTACCTGCGTTTCCAGAGCTTCTGGCCCAAGATTATGGATGGGCTCTGGCGTGACGCCCAGCTGACCAGCATCCTGGAGGGGGCTGAATGATCGACCGCCGCGCCCAGCGCGATAGTTCAATGTCAATCTTTCGCATCATTGCCGTATCCTGCGCCATTTGTGTGCTGGTGTACTTTGTTTTTGCCCTGGCGACTGGAATCGAGCCAATCGCGACCGTGGTCGCCTGTGCGCTGCTATGCATCTTCCTGTGTATCTTTATCTTTTTGACGCTCAATCCCGATTCGGTTCGCTCGCAGTACACCGAGGAGACGCTCTCGGTGGCCTCGGCCATGCTCGAGGACATTAAAGGCGGTCTGACGCAGGAGTCAGCACGTCTGGTGTGCCAGCGCATTTTGCCCGAGACACGCGCCATGACAGTTGCCGTTACCGACGAGAGCAACGTACTGGCCTGCGCGGGCGAGTTTGAGGAAAAGCTGCTGCCCAATTCTCCCATTCATACGCTCGCCACGCGCTACGTCATCGAACACGGTATCGTCCAGTCGTTCAACCGCGTAGTGGACGTGGTGGGTTCGGATGGCTCACACAACCAGGTCCCCGCTGGCATCATCGCACCCATCAAGGTGGGCGACCGCACCGTCGGCACGCTCAAGTTCTATTACAAGACCCCGCGTGCCGTCGACCGTACCCAGTATGCGCTCGCCTCGGGTTTTGCCGAAATCCTGTCCACGCAGCTCGCCATTCACGAGCTCGAGGTGCAAAAGGAGCTCACGGCCCGTGCCGAGGTGCGTGCCCTGCAGGCGCAGATTAACCCGCACTTCCTGTTCAACACGCTCAACACCATCGCATCGTTTACGCGTACCGACCCGCTGCGCGCCCGCGAGCTGCTGCGCGAGTTCTCCTCGTTCTATCGCGCAACGCTCGACAATTCGGGTTCGCTCATTCCCGTGTCGCGCGAGGTCGCACAGACCAAGCGCTACCTGACGTTTGAGAAGGCGCGCTTTGGCGAGGATCGCGTGCTGGCGACCTTTGACGTGTCCGAGGACGTCGAGGACACGCTGGTTCCGGCATTTGTGATCCAACCGATTGTCGAGAACGCCGTGCGTCACGGCATGGGTGATGCCAGTGCGCTGAAGATTGACGTGACGGTGCGCAGGGATGGTGACGATGCGATTTTGATTTCGGTGGCCGATGACGGTGTGGGCATGGACGAGGGCATCGCTGCCAGACTGTTTGACGAGCGCTCTGCCCGCCCCGACGCCAGCTCCCCGCAGGGTGGCGGCGCCGGCGTTGCCATGCACAATATTTCGGAGCGCATTCATCGCTTTTATGGGCCGCACTCCTATACGCGCGTCGAATCGGCGCCGGGTAAGGGCGCTAAAGTGCTCCTACATCTCGATTTGTCGGAGAGCATCTTCGACATTCAAGAGTAGAATAATTGGTCACGGGCTTAACGCCGGTTGGCGGGTGCCCGACGTAGTTAGTTGACGAAAGGTTTTATCCCCATGCTGCGTGCGATGATTGTGGATGATGAGGCCCCGGCCCGTTCGGAACTTCGCTTCTTGCTCGAGCAGACGGGCAAGATCGGCACGATCACAGAAGCGTCGAGCGTTCGCTCCGCCATCGAGATGCTTATGGAGAGTCGCGTTGATGTCGTGTTCCTCGATATTTCGATGCCTGGCGCTTCGGGTCTGCAACTTGCCGAGGCGCTGCATAAGCTTAAGAATCCGCCGGCGATCGTGTTTGTGACCGCGTACAGCGATCATGCGGTTGAGGCGTTTGATGTGGATGCCGTCGACTATCTGATGAAGCCGGTAGAGGAAGCCCGCCTGGATCGTGCAATCGAGAAGGTCATGCAGCGCACGAAGCCCGTTGCGGACAGCAAGGTGACCATCGAGCGCATCCCGGTGGAGAAGGGCGGCCGCAAGGTGCTCATCCCCGTGGACGACATTCGCTTCATTATGGCCAAGGACGATTACTCCTGTATCTATACCGTCGACGACCGTTTTTTGTCGACGACCTCGCTGGCACAGTTCGAGGCCAAGCTCTGTGATTTTGGCTTCTTCCGCGTTCACCGCCGCTATATCGTTAACCTGGCGTGTGTTACCGACGTCGAGACGGTTCCCTCGGGCGCTATCCAGCTGGGCATTACGGGCGTCGACGAACGCGTACCGGTTTCGCGCCGTCGCGTCGTACCGCTCAAGAAGGCCCTGAGCCTCTAGCACACCGGCCCCGCAGCCCTGTAGACCAAAATCGTCTGCGGAGCCGCGGGGCTTTTTGTATGAATGCACCAAATCGTTTTGCGGAAGGGATCCCATGAACAGTGCAAGCGCCAAGCGTATCGACATCATCTCGGACACCCACGGTTATCTGTCGCCCGCGCTTTTAGATGAGTTGAGCGGCGCGGACCTGATTATCCATGCCGGCGATCTTACGTCGGAGATGGACTACGAACATCTGCGAACCATTGCCCCCGTGCGAGCGGTTCTGGGCAATAACGACTACTACCGTGATTACGGGCCCGACGTGGATCGATTGGCCCTCTTCACCTACGAAGGACTCAAATTCGCCGTAGCCCACTACCGCGAAGACCTCCCGGTGGGATCCGTGGACGTAGCCATCAACGGTCACACTCACGTAACCAAAGAAACTCAAGTAGGCCGCTGCTTGGTCCTCAACCCCGGCAGTGCTAGCTACCCCAGAGGCACCCGAGGCCCCACCATGGCCAGAATGCTCGTCAAGGACGGCAAGGTCTTAAGCGTCAAGTTTATTGACTTAGATTAACCGCAACAAAAACGGGGGATGCACAATGCATCCCCCGTTTCCATTTGAGCCAAAGGCCGAGCTTCAACAAGAACAATCAGACCAACCTCGCCGAGGAGCACGCGGGCTAGCCGCGCAGCGGCGCACGCCCGCAAAACTGGTTGAACATAGTGACGGCAGGGAGGGTCTCCGGGGCCGGCTGGCGCGGGTTAAGTTTGTCGCGAGTTCCGCACGCAAAGGAAAGCACTTAATGTGCTTTCCGTCTTGCGCAGGACTGTAGAGCAGCAAACTTAACCCGCGCCAGCCGGCCCCGGAGACCCTCCCGGAGGGACCCAAAAAATATTTTCAAAAAAGTTGTTGCGCGGCGAACAGACTTCTGTGTATACTAATCCCCGCAGCGCACGCGAGCGGAAACAAACGCGAACGACTGCCTGGGGAGTTAGCTCAGTTTGGTTAGAGCGCCGGCCTGTCACGTCGGAGGTCGCGGGTTCGAGCCCCGTACTTCCCGCCAACGCAATTAAAGCCACGTCTTCGGACGTGGCTTTTTGCGTTTAATAGGACAACCGCTCGGCCGTCCCTTTCATTCTGCTCCTTGTTTCCGAAATGCGGAAATGAATTAAGTATATCGGTTTAAACAGGGGGGGGTTTGTTGCGCAACACTCGTTCAACGAAACAGGGGGTTAGGTTATACTAAATTCCACTGTTGGCTTAATCTGATGCAATTTGCTTTGGATTCGACCTTCAGCGGACATCTAATTCACTATTTGGTTGTCCCGGCGGTTATTTAGCGTCTCGACGTAAGCTCGGCCCCGGAGCCCGTTCGAGCTGTTCGTATTCCTTGAAAGGGGAAACATGGACATATCGAGGAAGACTGATTATGCCCTCCGCATGCTTGCGATGCTTGCCGAGGAGCCGGAGCGGTTGCTTTCTGTTCGCACTGCTGCCGAAGAGGTCAATGTTCCGTATTCGTTTGCCCGTTCGATCCAACACGGTTTGGTTCAGGCCGGTATTGTGGAGAGCCTGCGTGGCGTCCACGGCGGTATGCGTCTTAAGGTCAACCCGAGCGAGGTCACTATCCGTCAGGTCGTCGAGGCCGTTCAGGGCCCTATGGTTATGAATGATTGCACGGCACTCGATGGCGACTGTGCACGCAGGGGCACGTGCTGCTATCATTCCCTGTGGGCTGGGGCCCAGGCGCTGATGCGTGACTACCTCGATTCCGTTTCGCTGGACGATGTCGTCGCTCGCCGCCAGTTCCCCGCCGTCGATCCCAAGTTCGCCGACCGCGACGCCTTTCCCGAGTATGCCGTTTGCGCGTGTGCTTGCCGGGAGGAGTAGCGCCGCATAAGGAGCATAGCTATGATTCAGGACCCCTTTCGTTCGATGATTCGTTCGGAAGGGGTTCTGCGTTATCGCGACCTTCCGTGGCGCCGCACACGCGACCCGTACATCATCTGGCTTTCCGAGGTCATGCTGCAGCAGACGCAGGTTCCACGCGTAGAGACGCGCATGCCGGCATGGCTCGACCGCTTTCCGACCGTGCATTCTCTCGCCCAGGCCGCTCCTTCTGATGTTTTGGACGCTTGGCAGGGCATGGGCTACAACCGCCGTGCTTTGGCGCTCCATAAGGCCGCGCAGCGACTCGTGGAGGACTGGGATGGGGAGTTTCCGCGTGATACATGCGACCTGGTCGCGCTGCCCGGTATTGGGCCCGCAACGGCGCAGGGCATTCGGTCGTTTGCGTTTGATCTTCCGGGAGTGTACCTGGAGACCAATGTGCGCACGGTCTTTCTGCATCACTTTTTTCCTGACGTTCCGTCTGTTCCCGACCGCGAGCTGGTGCCGTTGATTCAGGCGGCCTGCCCGGCGGCGCCCGGTGCGGCGGCGGATGAGGTCGCTCCCTTTGCCGTGCCGCTCGACGATGCCGATACGCCGCGCGCGTGGTATTACGCGCTGCTGGATTACGGCGCGTATCTTAAAAAGACGCTGCCCAATCCGTCTAGGCGCTCGGCGGGCTACAGCCGCCAGTCCAAGTTTGAGGGCTCGCGTCGGCAAAAGCGTGCCCATATCGTGCGCATGCTGCTTGCAGCTCGCGACGGACAGCCGGCGGGCATAACGCTTGTTGAAGCTGTTGCAGACGTTAACAAGATGGAGGCCGCAGCGGGTCGCGAACCGGTTGGTTGCGATTTTATTGCGGGCATTCTTGCCGACCTGGAGCGCGAAGGCTTTTGTCGTGCCGAAGGCGAGCGCTGGCTGAGTGTGTAATGACGCGAATTTGCAGAACAGGATAGTAAGGTTTAGATTCTCGGCATGAGGGTATCCTAAAGGCAATGCCGCTCAAAGTCTATGGGCGGCGCGTATTGAAGGGAAGTACACCTATGGATTTTGAGAATTCTCAAACCAAGAAGAACCTCGAGACCGCTTTTGCCGGTGAGTCCCAGGCGCACACCAAGTATCGTTACTATGCATCCAAGGCCAAAAAGGACGGCTACGTTCAGATTTCGAATATCTTTGCAGAGACGGCGGGCAACGAGTCCGAGCATGCCAAGCTGTGGTTTAAGTACCTGCACGACGGTGCTGTTCCGGATACGCTGGACAACCTGCGCGATGCCGCCGCGGGCGAGAACTACGAGTGGACCACGATGTATGACGAGTTCGCCAAGACCGCCGAAGAGGAGGGTTTTGCCGAGATCGCCGCGAAGTTCCGTGGCGTTGGCGCTGTCGAGAAGGCTCATGAGGAGCGCTATAACAAGCTCGTCGAGCGCATTGAATCGGGCGAGGTGTTTGAGCGCGAGGGCGTAAAGGTGTGGAAGTGCCTGAACTGCGGGCACCTGCATGTTGGTGCCAAGGCGCCCGAGGTGTGCCCGGTTTGCAACCATCCCAAGGCGTACTTTGAGGAGCAGGTGGTGAACTACTAGCGCGTGGCGCTGGCTGCTGCGGAGCGCAGGGCGGGGAAATACCTTTGCCTCTCGCTCACGGCTCCGCAGGGTCGCGCGAGGCAAAGGCATGCGCCGCGGTTCTGACGGCGCGGGCTTGCCAACGAGTATTGGCTAATAGATTAGTTTGTGTGCCGCCCCTTTTGGGGCGGCACGTTTTGTTTGGGGTCCCTGTCTTCACAATTTCCGTCAAGCTTTTGGTTAGGTTTTGGTCGGATGGCGCAAGGGCGAGAGGGCAAAAGATTGCTGGCGAAAAAAGCTCAAAGAAAGTGCTGGTAGGGGAGTTGTTGAACTTTTCGACAGTTTTCTGACAAAAGAATCTTTGCGGCTATTGCCGCGGATTTCGTTGTCGCGGCCGCGATGGTGCGGGATGCTGGGCGCAAGCATCGAATGCTCCTATTGAGGAGGCCAACATGGATCTGTTTCTTGAGACCCCGCAGCAACAAGCCGAGCGCATGCTGCGCCAACAGCAGCGGCTTATGGAGATGCAAATGCAAGGGGCAGCCGTCCAGCCTCCTGCGCAAAACGCCGCGCCCGCGGTATCGTCTGCGGGTGAGGTGGACCCAGGAGCCTATTCCGTACAGCAAGATTCATATGCGCAGGAGCTTGCGTTCGACAAGCGTCGTGCGCGTCGCCGTCGCTGGGCCCAGCGCCTGCGTACGCTGGCGATGATCGTGCTGATCCCGTTGGGACTCGCGGCAATCTTCTTGGCCTCATATGCCCTTACGTGCATTCTCAACGGCGCTTCGCCCAGCGAAGTGCTCCAACATTTGACAGCTCTCGGCCAGCGCCTGGGCGATGTCGTAACAACCATCCGCGCCGGCTGGGAGAGTTAGCGTTTGTCACATTAGGACTTCTAGGGTGCAGGGATTATCGCCACGAGTAGAATTCTTGCATCCTGTGGGTCCTGTCGTGCGACTGAATAGTATTATTGATGATAATTAATAATAGGATTTGCTATGCATAAGCAGGATTTAGAGCAGACTCTTTTGGGTATTGACGAAGAGGCGGAGCTGGAAATAGGTCCAAGAGACGATAGACCGAGCGCCTTCATGCTTAACGATGTGACGAATCGGTCGGTTACACATGACATTGATGTGTTTGAGGCAGACAGGTGCCTCCGCGAGATCATAGCTCGATATTCCGAGGTGAATGGTATGGCGGCGGCATATTGTAATCAGATGCCATTCAATTACGAAGATCGTTTGATTCCCTTGGATATTGGGGCGCGTTTTATCAGGTACTTTACGCCATCCTTGGAAGACCTAGCGGTAATGAAGCTCTATGCCTACCGTCCGAACGACATCGTCGATCTTCATAGCCAGGCATTCGTCGACCGACTTGATTGGGGACTGCTCGAACGGCTTATATTCGACGAGGGCGAGGCGCTGGCGTCGTCGCCTTCGGAGCGGAGTTATCAAGAGATGGTCTGCGCATACAGGCAATACAAAAAGGAGGTGCTCGGTTGAATCTGACCTTTGAGGGATTCTTAAAAGGCTATTGCCGAGAGCTATCCGGACAGCAGTCGCTCAGTTTTAGAAAACTGGTTAAGCAGGCGACGACGGTTGCGCCGCGCGTGGCGGAGCCCCTGTTTTTGCTCGCTTTGGCGCAGGGTAAAGCCGAATACGTTCTGGGCTTATCCGAGGGTTCGTGGATGGAAGAGGGTTACCGGGGCGTTTTGTCCTTGTACGCCCAAACGGGTAGCCTGGCATCTCTATGCGCCGAGGACAAACTCCCTAATCGTTATGCCAACGTTTGGCGTGCGTATAGAGCGGTGAAGGAAAAGCCAGTGGCGGACAGAAGGATCAACGCTCTGATGCGAAAAAGAACGTTGGGAGCGCTAGGGGAATCGGGCGTAACGCGCTACGGTCTCTGCCGCGATTTGAATCTGAATAAGGGAAACGTGTACGCATACTTAGCCGGCGATGACTCAAAGGTGAGCAGGGAGACGGCGCGCCGCATTATGGAATATGCGGAGGAGAGGGGCGCCCAAGAAGGGGCCGGGCGCCCGGTGCGTGTGGCGGGGTAAGATTGATTGCGGTTTTGTTTGATGATCGATTGGGTTTGTTGGGCTGAGTCTATGTCTGCTGTTGATATTGTGCTGGTCGTGATCGCCTTGGTAGCGGTAGGAGTGGCTGTGGCTTGCGCCCTGCAGCTCAAGGGCCTTCGCGCCGAGCTGCGAGAGCGCAGCGATGGCGGTGCGGAGGCGATGGCGGCACTCGAGCAGGCCAACAACGCGCTCGATGCCCTGAACGTCGCGTTGGCCGAAACCCGCCGTACGGCCAATGCCATCGCGCAGCAGCAGACGACAGATGCGGCCGTGGAGCAGCAACGTTACCTGAACATCGCACGCGAGTTTTCGCAAGCTGGTGACCGGATGGATGACCTGCGCCGCGAGACGGCCCAACAACTCGGTGCCAACCGCGAGGGCATCGAGCACCGCCTGGACAAGGTGCGCGAGACGGTCGATGCCCAGCTGGGTGCTATCCGCAAAGACAACAACGTGCAACTCGATCAGATGCGCGCGACGGTGGACGAGAAGCTCTCCCGCACGCTCAACGATCGCCTGTCGGCATCGTTTAAGCAGGTGAGCGACCAGCTCGAGGCCGTGTACAAGGGCCTGGGCGACATGCAGTCCATCGCCACCGGCGTGGGCGACCTTAAGCGCGTGCTGGGCAACGTAAAGGCGCGTGGCATTTTGGGCGAGGTGCAGCTGGGTGCAATCCTGGCGGACATCCTTACACCCGACCAGTATCTGGAAAACGTCGCCACCAAGCCCGGTGCCTCGGAGCGCGTTGAGTTTGCCGTCAAGCTGCCGGTAGACGAGGGCGATCCCGTGCTGCTGCCGATCGACTCCAAATTCCCGGGCGATGCGTACGAGCATCTGCTCGACGCCCAGGAGTCGGGTGACGCTGAGGCCGTCGCCGCTGCGCGTAAGACGCTCGATGCCATGGTCAAGCGCGAGGCCAAGGACATCTGCGAAAAGTACCTGAGTGTGCCGGCAACGACCAACTTTGGCATTATGTTCGTGCCGTTTGAGGGGCTGTACGCCGAGGTTGTCAGTCGTCCGGGACTTATCGAGACCCTGGGCCGCGACTATCACGTCAACGTTGCCGGTCCCAGCACCATGGCGGCTATCCTTAACAGTCTACAGATGAGCTACCAGACGTTTAGGCTGCAAAAACGCACCGATGACGTGCTGCGCGTGCTTTCTGCCGTCAAGGCCGAGCTGCCGCGCTATCAGGCGGCGCTGCGCCGCGCTCAGCAGCAAATCGAGACCGCGGGAAAGACGGTCGAGGGCATCATCACCACGCGCACCAACGTCATGGAGCGCAAGCTCAAGGACATCGACGCGCTGGAAGACGCCGACCAAGCTGATGAGATCTTGGGACTCACGCCCGCGGGCCTTCCCACAGACCAAGAAGACGAGGAATAATTACAACAAGACGGTGGGGCGCCGGCGCAAACGCGGGCACCCCGCTGCTTTTCGCATCGTGCTTGCCTGAAGTGCGCTTTAGTATGCAACAATGACGTTTAGCCCCGCCAGATGTGAAAGGAAGCCCATGTCACAGAGAAGCACCAGTCCGCTCAAACGCTCAACCGTGCGCCGCACGCTACAGCGTTTTTGGGGCGTCACGCGCACGCAGCCGCTGATCGTCTTTCTCTCGGTGTTCTCGTCGGCGGGCTACATCTTTTTGCTCACGTTTGCCAACACCTACGTGATGGCGCTTATCGTCGACCGCGTCCAGGCCGGCCCCGTGGCGGGCGACCGGGTGTTTGAGGTCTTTGGCCCCTACATCCTGGCGCTCGTGCTCGTTAACCTGGTAGGCCAGATCCTCTCCAAGCTGCAGGACTACACCGTCTACAAGCTCGAGATTGCGGGTAACTATCACTTGGCGCGCCTGTGCTTCGACACGCTCTCCAATCAATCCATGACATTCCACACCAGCCGTTTTGGCGGATCGCTTGTGAGCCAGACGAGCCGTTTTATGAGCGGCTACACGGGGCTGGTGGACGTGACGGTGTATTCGCTCATTCCCACTATCACCTCGGTTGTCTGCACGGTGGCGGCGCTCGCTCCGGTGGTGCCGACGTTTACCGTGATCCTGGTGGGCATTATGGTCGTCTACATTGCGTTTGTCTGGCTCATGTATAAGCGCATCATGCCGCTTTCGGCCGCGACGTCTGCCGCGCAGAACAAGCTGTCGGGCGTGCTTTCCGACGCGGTCACGAACATCCTGGCCGTCAAGACCTGCGGACGCGAAGACTTTGAGCGCGACCTGTTCGATAGCGCCGACCGCGCCGCGCGCGACGCCGAGACGGTTTCGATGCACGCCATGATGCAGCGCAACTTTACGACCTCGGGCCTTATCGTCATCACCATGGCCGTGGTGAGCGTGTTCGTCGCGGGCGGTAACGCGTGGTTTGGCATCTCTGCCGGCGCGCTCGTCATGATCTTTACCTATACGTACAACCTCACCATGCGCCTGAACTACGTAAGCTCCATGATGCAGCGCATCAACCGCGCGCTGGGCGATGCGGCCGAGATGACGCGCGTGCTGGACGAGCCGCGTCTGGTGGCAGACGACGAGAACGCTCCCGAGCTCAAGGTGGGCGAGGGCGCGATTGATTTTGAGCACCTGAGCTTTGCATACCGCGACGCCGCGGCGGGCGAGAGCGTGTTCGACGACCTGACGCTCCATGTGGCGGCGGGTCAGCGCGTGGGCCTGGTGGGCAAATCGGGCTCGGGCAAGACGACGCTCACCAAGTTGCTGCTGCGCCTGGACGACGTACAGGGCGGTCGCGTACTCGTGGACGGTCAGGATGTCTCGCGCTGCACGCAGCAGAGCCTGCGCCGCCAGGTTGCCTACGTGCCGCAGGAGGCGCTGCTGTTTCACCGCTCCATTCGCGAGAACATCGCCTACGGCCGCCCCGATGCCACCGACGAACAGATTCGCGAGGCGGCCCGCTTGGCCAATGCCCTGGAGTTTATCGACCGCCTGCCCCGGGGCTTTGACACCATGGTGGGCGAGCGCGGCGTTAAGCTTTCGGGCGGCCAACGCCAGCGCGTGGCCATCGCCCGTGCCATCCTCACCGACGCGCCGATTCTGGTGCTCGACGAGGCGACCTCTGCCCTGGACAGTGAGTCCGAGGCGCTGGTGCAGGAGGCGCTTGAGAACCTGATGCGCGGCCGCACCTCCATTGTGGTGGCACATCGCCTGTCCACCGTGGCGGCGCTCGACCGCATCGTGGTGCTGGCGGACGGCGAGATTGTCGAGGACGGTACACATGCGCAGCTTGTCGAGGCAGGCGGCGAGTACGCAAGCTTGTGGGGCCGCCAGACCGGCGCATTTTTGGAGGCGTAAAGACCCCATACGTGGGACAATCGTGCCCATAGGTAAGTTATGCCGCCAATCCGAGGAGTCGTTATGCCACGCGAGACCAATGCCGCCAAGCGCGAGCGCGCCGTTGAGGTGTGCGAGCGCCTTAACCGTCGCTATGGCCCGGTTGAGTGTTTTTTGGACCACGAGAATCCCTATAGGCTGCTCATAGCGGTGTTGCTCTCGGCGCAGACGACCGACGCGCAGGTCAACAAGGTGACGCCGAAGCTGTTTGCCCAGTGGCCCACGCCCGAGGCCATGGCGGGGGCGAGCGTTGCCGATGTGGCAGATACCATTAAGTCGCTCGGCTTCTATAAGAGCAAAGCCAAGCACGCCGTGGAGGCCGCACAGATGATTGTCGCCGATTACGGCGGCGAGGTGCCGGCCGACATGAAGGAGCTTGTCAAGCTGCCGGGCGTGGGACGCAAAACGGCGAACATCGTGCTCAACGTGGGGTTTGGCATTGTCGAGGGCATCGCGGTCGATACGCACGTCAACCGCATCGCGCACCGTCTGATGCTGAGTCCCAAGACGCACGCCAAAGAGCCGCTCAAGACCGAGCAGGATCTGCTCAAGATCTTGCCGCACGAGTATTGGGAGTCGGTCAACCACCAGTGGATCACCTTTGGCCGCGAGATCTGCGATGCCCGTAAGCCCAAGTGCGACGAGTGCCCGCTGGCGGATTTGTGCCCGAGCATGCGCGTTTTGGGGTAGCTGTTTGGCGTGCGCTGGCGTGTTCACCTCATGCGCTACCATGATAATCAATACTTTTGACGCACGACCCGCCGAGCTTGCCCCGGCGGGCTTTTGGCGTTGCGATGCCGGAGGAACAGCATGCTCATTCACCGTATAGCCGCGCAGCTCTACACTGCCGAGGCCTTGCAGACCGTCGAGGCCGGGCTCGACGCCGGCGAGGATGTGACGCTGGCCGTGTCGCAGTCGGGCCGCACGCTTATGGCGGCTGCTCAGTTTGCGCGCCGCCCGCGCCCTACGGTCTACATTGTGAGCGGCGAGGACGCGGCCGATCGCGCCGCGCGCAGCCTTGCCGCCTACGTGGGCCTGGCGCACGTGTGCCGCTTTCCCGAGCGCAAGGACTATCCGTGGCGCGAGCAGGCGCCCGACGATGCCGTGGTGGCGCAGCGCTGCGAGGCTCTGGGGCGTATCGTGCGCGGGGACAACTGCATCATGGTTGCCTCGGCCCGTGCATTGCTGCGTTGCGTGCCGCCAGTCGAGAGCCGCTACTGGGAGTCCACGACCTTTGCGGTGGGCGAGGAGATTCCTTTTGACGAAGTGCCGCAGCGCCTGGTGGGCATGGGCTACACCAATGCCGGCGCCGCCGACGCACCCGGCCTGTTCCGCGTGCACGGCGACACCGTCGAGGTATTCCCCGCACAAGAGAAAGCGCCCGTGCGCATTGAGTTCTTTGGCGACGAAATTGATCGCATTCGCCGTATGGTGAGCTCCACGGGCCAAACCATCGGCAACGAGGACAGCATCGAGATCTTCCCGTGCCGCGAGCTGGCGCTTACCGACGAAGCCGTTCACAACATGCACGTGGCGCTCTATCGCGCAAGCCAGGGCGACAGCAAGCTGGCGGCACTGCTCGAGATGGTTGATGCGCGCATCGTCACACCCGAGCTCGACCGCTTTTTGCCGGTGATGTACGGCCAGACCGTGAGCCCGTTGGCGCACGTGAGCGGCAAGGCGCTAGTGGTTCTGTCCGAGCCGCGCTCGCTGTTCGACGACTGCCTGCGTGCCTACGAGGATATCGAGGCGCGCGCCGGCGAGGCGGGGATTGACCGCTTGGACGGCCTGTACGTGCGCGCCCAGCAGCTCGACTTTGGTGCTCAGCAGCGCCTGAACTACGTGAGCCTGATCCGCGCCGGCGGTGCGGTTACGGCAGAGCTCAAGATTGAGCAGCCGGCTATCGCAGGCTCGGACAACCGCTTTATGACGCGCGTTCGGGAAGTCGTGGGCAAGCGCTATGCCTGCGTGTTTGCCATTCCCGACCGCGGAGCGCGCGAGTCGATGGAGCTCACCTTTGGCGACGAGGGCATTACCTTTGAGGAGTCGCTGACGGCCGCCCCCGAAAACGCCGGTGTTATTGGCGAGCGCGTACGCGTGGCAGCGGCAGATTCTGCCGACCGTGCTGCCCGCCAGGATGCTCATGCTGCAATTCGCGAGCGCAAGGCCGACGCGCTCAACGCCCGCTCGCTCGAGGCGGGCGCCGCCCAGGCTGCCGCCGGTGCTGCCGTACCCACCATCTCGCGCGGACGCGTGACCTTTGTGGATGCTGCCCTGCCGCAGGGCGTGGTGGTGCCCGATGCCAACCTAGCCGTGTTCTCGATCGCCGATCTCAATGCCCGCATGGACGCCAACCGCGCGCGCAGCCGTCGCAAGGTGGACATTACGCAGATCACGTTTCCGTTTAAGCCGGGCGACTACGTGGTGCACGCTACCCACGGCATCGCGCTCTTTAGCGAGATCGCGCGCCAGGAAGTGGGCGGCAAGGAGCGCGACTACTTTTTGCTGGAATATGCCGACGGCGACAAGCTCTACGTGCCGCTCGAGCAGGTCGACCGCATCACGCGCTATGTTGGTCCCGACGGCGACAAGCCGCGCCTGACTAGACTCAACACCGCCGACTGGACGCGTGCCACCAACAAGGCGCGCAAGAACGCCAAAAAGCTGGCGTTTGACCTGGTCGATCTGTATACGCGCCGCTCGTCGATTACCGGTATCGCCTGCCCGCCCGACACGCCCGAGCAGATCGAGATGGAGGAGAGCTTTCCTTACGACGAGACGCGCGACCAGCTGGAGGCTATCGCCGATATTAAGGCCGACATGGAGGCGCCCAAGCCCATGGACCGCCTGCTGTGCGGCGACGTGGGCTTTGGCAAGACCGAGGTTGCCCTGCGCGCGGCGTTTAAGTGCGTGGACTCCGGCCGTCAGGTCATGGTGCTCTGCCCCACGACCATTCTGGCCCAACAGCACTACGAGACCTTCTTTGAGCGCTTTGCCCCGTTTGGCCTCGAGGTCGGGGTGCTCAGCCGCTTTCGCACGCCGGCGCAGCAGAAGCGCGCGCTCAAGGCGTTTGCCGAGGGCACGATCGACGTGCTCATCGGCACGCACCGCCTGCTTTCGGCCGATGTGAACCCCAAGAACCTGGGTTTGGTGATCATCGACGAGGAGCAGCGCTTTGGCGTGCAGCACAAGGAGCAGCTCAAAAACCTGCGCGAGCAGATTGACGTGCTCACGCTTTCGGCCACGCCTATTCCGCGAACCATGCAGATGGCCACGAGCGGCGTGCGCGACATGAGCCTGATCACCACGCCACCGACCGGGCGCCGCCCCGTGATCGTGCACGTGGGGGAGTACGACCCCGACGTGGTGAGCGCGGCGATTCGCCTGGAGGTGGGCCGCGGCGGCCAGGTGTACTACGTGTCCAACCGCGTCAAGACCATCGACGACGCCGTGGCACGCGTGCACGAGGCCGCGCCCGAGGCGCGCGTGGGCGTGGCGCACGGCAAGATGAGCCCGCGCGAGGTCGAGGACGTCATGATCGAGTTCGCGACCAAAAAGATCGACGTGCTCATCGCCACGACCATCGTGGAGAGCGGCATCGACAACGCGACCGCCAACACGCTCATCATCGAGGATTCGCAGCGCTTGGGCCTGGCGCAGCTCTACCAGCTCA
This sequence comes from Collinsella sp. LCP19S3_D3, assembly GCF_052121455.1. Classification (NCBI taxonomy): domain Bacteria; kingdom Bacillati; phylum Actinomycetota; class Coriobacteriia; order Coriobacteriales; family Coriobacteriaceae; genus Collinsella; species Collinsella sp. LCP19S3_D3. The sequence goes on from NZ_JBQKEF010000014.1 coordinate 53,600, forward strand.
AGGGCCGCGTGGGCCGTTCTGCCACGCAAGCCTACGCGTACTTTATGTTCCCGGGCGAGCTGCCGCTCACCGAGGAGGCTACGGCACGCCTGACCGCACTCTCCGAGTTCCAGGACCTGGGCAGTGGCATGCGTATCGCCATGCGCGACCTGGAGATTCGCGGCGCCGGCTCGCTCATGGGCGCCGAGCAGCACGGCAATCTGTCGAGCGTGGGCTTTGACCTGTTTACGCAGATGCTGGGTCAGGCCGTGGCCGAGGCGCGCGGCGACGACGATGCCGGTGTGGAGGCGGCGAGCGTGGGCATCAACCTGCCGGCCGACTACTTCTTGTCCGAGGAGTACCTGCCGGCGGTGGATCAGCGCGTGCTCGTATACCGTAAACTTGCGGCGGCCGGGGACCTGGAGAGCATCGACGAGGTGCAGGAAGAGACCGAGGCCGCGCATGGCGAGCTGCCGTTGGCGGGACTCAACCTGTTCAATCGCGCGCGAATCCGCATTCGCGGCGAGCGCCTGGGGCTCGAGAGCGTTACGCTCAGCGGCGGTCGCATCACGTTTTTGGGCGTCGACGTTCCCAAGAAGGTGGCCTATGAGCTTAAGACCCGCTATGGTGCGGTAAACTTCCCCAAGAGCCGCAAACTGTCGGTGCCCTACAAGGCGGGCGCCGGCGCGGGCAGCGGCCTGGGTCGCGGTCTCGACGCCAACGACGGCACCGGCCCCGTGGCCGCGGCACTCATGCTGCTGCAGCAGCTGGGCACGTCCGACGATGACTAACGGGTCGACGTCGTAAACGCCCCATTTGGGCAATCTGGTTCCATCGAAAGGAAAGCATGTTCGGGTACATCTATAAGAAAGATGCCGCTGCTATCGCGGCTATCCTTGCCCTCTGCCTGGGCGTGGGCAGTTTCTTCGATTATCAGATCTCGAACTCGCTGTTCAACATCGGCAGTATGTACGGCCGCTTTATCGAGGCGACCGGCGAGCTGCCGTTTGAGCTGACGGCGAGCGTCGCGGGCGTTATGCTCGTGCGCGCGGTGCGTCCCGACTCCAGGGGGAGCAAATGGCTCGCCGTGCTCGGCATCCTCGTCAATGTTGGCCTGACCGGCTACGAGATCGTTTCGTCCCTGAGGGTTGGCGGCAAACTCATCGTGGCTCAGTTGGTGCTGACGTTTGTGCTGGCCATCGTCGCCAACCTTATCGTCTATCGCCTCACGCGCACGACCGAGCCTGATGAGCTCACACGCTGGGCGCTCATGGTGCTTGCCGTGTGGGTCGCTCAGGCCATCATCCTCAACGTGATCGTCAAGCCGCTGTGGTCGCGCCCGCGCATGCGCGTGGTCGAGGTGACGCCGGGGCTCGAGTTTCAGCCGTGGTGGGTGATCGGCAACCCCGACAAGCGGGCCTATATTGCCGCCGGTGTAGCCAAGGACGGCTTTAAGTCGTTTGCGAGCGGACACGCGGCGCACGCGGCGATTGGCCTTATGCTCGCCGGGCTTCCCGCAGCGGCCTTTAAGGAAAAGCCGTCGCGCCGTCGTGTGGTCTTTTGGACGGCGGCTGTGGTTGTGGCGTTCGTCGCGTTTGGCCGCATCGTGATCGGAGCGCACTTTTTGAGTGATGTGAGCTGCGGTTTTGCTCTGGTGCTGGCACTTGAGTGCCTTGCCGCGCGCATTGCCTATCCCAGCGGCGTACAATAGCTCCGTTTGAATCATCTGGCCGATACCCGGTAAGAGAGGATTGCCATGCTCGCGTTTAACAACGATTATTCCCACGGCGCACACCCGGCGGTGCTGCAGGCGCTCGTCGACACCAATATGGAGCCGCAGCCCGGATACGGTACCGATGCACATACCGAGCGTGCCAAGCAGCTTATCCGCGAGGCCTGTCAGGCCCCCGATGCCGACGTGTTTTTTCTGGTGGGCGGCACGCAGGCCAACGCGACGGTGATCGACATGCTGCTTGCGCCGTACGAGGGCGTCGTTGCTGCCGAGACTGGCCACGTCGCCTGCCACGAGGCGGGCGCCATCGAGTTTGGCGGCCACAAGGTGCTCACCATCCCCGGCTACGAGGGCAAGATGCACGCCGAGGACCTTGAGAACTATATCCAGGTGTTCTACGAAAACGAGAGCTACGAGCATACGGTGTTCCCGGGTGCCGTGTACGTGAGTCTATCGACCGAGTACGGCACGCTGTACTCCAAGGCCGAGCTCGCGGCGATTCACGCAGTGTGCCAGAAGCGCGAGATTCCGCTGTTTGTGGACGGTGCTCGCCTGGCCTATGCGCTGGCGGCCGATGAGTGCGACATTACCCTGCCCGAGCTGGCGCAGCTGTGCGACGTGTTCTACATCGGCGGTACCAAGTGCGGCGCGCTCTGCGGAGAGGCTGTGGTGTTCTGCGGTATGCACGCCCCGGCGCATCCCATTCCGCGTATTAAGCAGCATGGCGCGCTGCTTGCCAAAGGCCGCCTGACGGGCGTGCAGTTCGAGGCTCTTTTTACCGATGGCCTGTATTTTGAGATTGGGCGCCAGGCGATCGAGACCGCTCAGGCGCTTCGTCGCGTGCTGCACGAGCGCGGCTACCAGTTCTTTTTGGAGACGCCGACCAACCAGCAGTTTGTGATTCTGCCCAACGAGGACATGGCCCGCATTCGCGAGCATGCCTCGATTGAGTACTGGGAAAAGTACGACGAGACCCACACGGTGGTGCGCTTTTGTACCAGCTGGGCCACGACGCAGGAGGACATCGACGCGTTGGCGGCTGTCCTGTAGCCTGATGTAGTGACAAGGGGCTGCCCTGCGCCTGAGCTTGGCGCAGGGCAGCCTTTGTTTTTGAGGGGGAAGGGTTGTATGACCGAAATGTCCGAGCCGACGATTCGCCTGGCGACGCCCGACGATGCGCCGGCGTTGCTTGCCATCTATGAGCCGTATGTGCGCCATACGGCGATTACCTGCGAATACGAGGTGCCGAGCGTTGAGGAGTTCGCCGGGCGTATCGAGCGTACGCTCAAGCGCTACCCGTATTTGGTGATGGAGCTGGACGGGCGTCCGGTAGGCTATGCCTATGTGAGTCCGCTCAACAGCCGCGAGGCATACGACTGGTCGGTCGAGACGTCGATCTACCTGGCGCGCGATGTGCGCCACGGCGGGCTGGGCCGCAAGCTGCACGATGCGCTCAAGCAATGCCTGATTGCGATGGGCATCACCAACATGTGCGCCCTCATCGCCGTGCCGCACGACAAGGACGACGAGTACCTGACGCACAACAGTCAGGATTTCCATGCCCATATGGGCTACCGCCTGGTGGGTGCCTTCGACCGCTGCGCCCAAAAGTTCGGTCGCTGGTACGACATGTGTTGGATGGAGTTGGTCCTAGCCGAGCGCACGCCCAACCAACCCAAACCAACCTGGTTCCCCGACCTCCCCAAACCTACCATTTAGGGACAGGTTTATTTTGGCAGGTTAGCCGATGGGTTCGGTGTATTTGGCGCGGTCGGTGCGTTGGATGCGCTTGGAGACATGGAGCGGTCGGCCGTCGGTGTCGTAGACGTAGTCGGTGATCAGGATCAGCGCCTGCCCGCGCTCAACGTTGAGCAAAAACGCCTCGTTTTGCGAGGCATAGCACACCTCAAAGGTCTTATGCCCCTGTGCCGGTGCGCGATGGAACTCCTGTCGCAGCGTGGCGTAGAGCGAACCGTTGATATCGCGATCGATGAGCGTCTCGAAGCTTGGCGGCAGGTAGGTGGTCTCCAGGCACAGCGGCGCGTCGTCCAGGTAGCGCAGGCGGACAAGTTTGACGAGCTTGCTGCCCACGGCGGCGTCAAAGAACTTAGCTATGCTGCCGGCCGCCTTGGCAAAGCCCGAGTCCACGGTGCGCGTGGTGGGCCTCATGCCCTGGCCTTCGACCTGCTTGGTATAGCTCGAAAACACCAGGTTGTTCTCGTGGAGCGCGGGCGTGTCGGCCACAAAGGCGCCACGCCCGCGCTCGGTGCGCACCAGGCCCTCATCAACGAGCACCTTAAGGGCGTGGCGTACGGTGCTGCGTGACAGCCCCGATTCGTCCATGAGTTCCATCTCGGACGGCAGCTTGTCTCCGCGCGCATACGTGCCGGCAGCGATGCGATCGCGCAGCGTGCCCGCCAAGCGCTCGTATTGGGTCAGTTTCTTTTTAGATGTGACGCCCATATTGCCAACCTATATCTAACCTGTATGCTTACCTAAGCAAGCATGTATTTAATAAAACAATAAAACTGCTGGTAGCGAGCTACCGAAAACCGCAGCAGTAAAATTTCTAAGACAAATATAGCATACAACTAGTCGACATAACCAAAACATGTATGTAACTTGTATGCCTGTGATGAGCATCAAACGAGAAGAAAGGCTGATGCACGATGACTACTCAGGAACAGGTTAAAGATGTCGTCTCCCAGGTTTTGGCCGACAAGGCAGACAAGGGCGGCATCAAGCGCGTCGTGTGGATTGGCGCCGGCGGATCCAACGGCGGTAACTATCCTGCCCAGTACTTTATGGAGCACGAGGCCACGCAGGTCGTGAGCTCCAGCTACACCAGCAACGAGTTCGTGCACGCCACGCCCGCCTATGTCAACGAGAACACCTTGGCCGTCGTCGTGTCCATGCGCGGCACCAAGGAGACTATCGTCGCCGCCCAGGTCGCCAAGGACCACGGTGCCAGCACCATCGCCATCTATGTCGATGAGTCCGCCCTCACCGAGGTCTGCGACTACAAGATCCAGTACGACAGCCTGGCCGTCGACGAGTCCTGCATGGGCCGCACCAACTCCGCCGTCGTGACCATGATCGCCATGGAGCTCACGCAGCAGACCGAGGGCTATGCCGAGTACGAGACCGCCATGGCCGCCTTCGACTTGGTCGACCCCATCTATCGCAAGGCCGTCGAGTACACCCGTCCGCTTGCTGCCAAGTGGGCCGAGCAGAACGCCGACAAGCCCTGCATCAACGTGATGGCTCAGGGTCCGCTCTTTGGTGCCGCCTACGTCTTTAGCATCTGCAACGTGCAGGAGATGCTGCAAATCGACTCCTGCACCATCAACACCTGCGATTTCTTCCATGGCCCCTTCGAGATCCTGGACAAGCGTACCTCGCTGTTCCAGCTCATCAGCGTCGGCCGCAGCCGCTGCAACGACGAGCGCGGCATCCGCTTCGTCAACCAGTACGGTGGCGAGCGCGTCTATCAGCTCGACGCCAAGGAGCTCGGCCTCAACGATATCAAGGACAGCGTGAGCGAGTACTTCAACCACCTGATCTTCGCGCCGATCCTCAACAACGTCTACATGCGCGCGCTCTCTGCCGTCACCCACAAGGACTATATGACGCGCCGCTATATGTGGAAGCTCGACTACTAGGAGTTACGCGGTTTTGCCAAACCGCGTAACGGCTCGACGCTGCAAACCCGCCAGAGCGGCAATCTGCCTTTCAGCTTCAGCGGCATGACCAGAAGGTCAATGCCGTTTCGCTTCAAGGCACCTTGCCCGCTCTGGCGGGTTTTCGCTCGGCCGCGGTGGCCGCGTTGGCCTTCGCCGCGGGCATGCCGCGGGCGAGCATCTCCTCGCGCCGCCGCAGGAGCCGCTCGGACCCCTTCCTCCCGTGCATCCTTATCT
>NZ_JBQKEF010000015.1:0-48943 GCF_052121455.1 Collinsella sp. LCP19S3_D3
TCCCCTCCTCGTCCCGTCGGCGTTGCGCTCGTCCCAGACGTGGCCCAGCCTGATCAGGAACATGTTGAGGCGCTGCCTGGCGCGGCGGCACTCCGCCGTGGCGTCGTCGAGGGCGCGGTCGAGGTCCCGGGCGGCCTCGACGGCCGCATCGGGCAGCGGGACCTCCACGATGTTGTGGGTGGCGAGCATGCGGGCGATGAACTCGGCGTCGCGCCGGTCGTTCTTGCGGCGCGCGTCCGCCGCCGGCCTCTGCATCTTGGAGACGGCGGCCACGGCGCAGTCGAGGCCGAGCGCGCGCAGCTCGCGCGCCATGTGGAAGCCGGTGGGGCCGCTCTCGTAGCAGGCCCTGGGCTCCTCGAACCCGAGGGCCCACTCCGCGATCTCGGCGGCGTCCGTCCCGAAGTCACGGTGCACCACCTCGCCGGTGAAGGGGTTGAACGCCGCGGCGGCGACCGATCGCGCGTGGACGTCCAGGCCGATGGAGGTAACATGGGGCATGGGAAGCCTCCTCCCCGCAGGTGCGGTAAGGGCTACCGCACGGGCCGATACTCAAAGCCCATTGTGGCATCCCGAGCCCGCGGAAAGAAGCTGCGCCGCGGGGGAGGCGACCCAAATGGCTTTCTCATATCGTCTTTTGCTTCGTACGCTGCTTAAGTGCCTCGGAAAGTCCGATAAGCGCGGTGAGGAGCGAGACCAAAGCGGTCAGGAGCTTCACGAAATCAATCAGATCGGTCATGGGCATCACCTCCCGTCGCATGGAGGGCGCTGCCCGGCACATGGAACTGCCGTCAACAATAACCAGTCTATCAAACTGCAGTCATAAATACGAATATATGTTCGCTCATAACAGCGACGTGGCCATCTCAAAGCGCGGCTTTACGCAAAGGTGCCGGGTGGCCGCGCTGGGCGCTTCCATGTCCGCACGGGCGCCTATCCTTACGGCAATGTAGCCGCCTATGTAGCAAGCGGCAGGCAACGGAGAAAGGCCCTAACCGTGTCAGCTGAAAAGACGCCGGGTATCTCGGCTATCGATACGACGAACTTTGCGCGACAGATCGTGCTGGACTTTGAGTTTGCGCCGGTGCCAAAGCAGCGCCAGCGCCGTGGACTGCGCAATGAGATTATCGAGGTCGGCGCCGTCAAGCTCGACTATCACGGCAATGTTATGGGCGAGTTCTCGCAGTTTGTGCAGACGGAATTTACCGAAGGCGTTGCGTTTCCCGTTCGCGAGCTCACAGGGATATCGGCCGTGGACACCGCGATGGCCGATCCGCTCTACATGGTGATCAAAAGGCTCAGCGATTGGATCGGTCGATACTCCGCCCAGATAGTTTGCTGGAGCGGGACGGACCGTCGACAGCTTTTGGCCGAGTGCCAGGCAAAGCGCATCGATCTTTCCGCATTTCCTACGGACTGGGCCGACCTGCAGGCGTTTTACACTTCGATCATGGACGTGGGCAGCCATGGGCGCGTTTCGTTGGGCGACGCGGCAACGTGGTTCGGCATCGAGTTCGACGAGTCGACGGGCCATGCCCACAGCGCCCTAGCCGATGCGCGCGTGACCGCCAAGCTGCTCAAGCAGGTGATGGACGGGGACTACCACGTGAGCCCGCGCGCCCAGGAAGTCCGCCAGCGGTGGGGGATGGGCGAGCGAGCCCAGACGCGCCTTTCCAGCAAGTGCCCCGAGCTGGGCGACCTGCTGCTGAAGCTGAAGGCGGAGGGGAGGTAGGGGCGTTGTCGGTCCTCGCAACCGAAGCCCATTTGATAAATTGTCCTCATGCGAAAAAGCTATAAGTCAATGGCCCCGGGAATGACCCCTGATTCAAGTCACCGGGGCTCATTTTATATTGATATGAGATTGTAGCGATTCATATGCGTGCGATGCATTCCGTTGAGTTAGAGGGCCCTACTGATAACTAGGCATGCAAACGCACGCTTGTCGATTTAATGCCAATATCGCCAGGTTTTCCGCGTAAGCTAGTAACATATTGTGCTGGCCGAGATAGATGACTGCGCGGATGGTGTCAAATGGGTTCTGATCTCAATAACTTATCGGTTGTAGATAAGGCAGAGGCCCTTTTTGGATACTTGGAAGAGTTCTCCAAGATTAGGATGAAGATCGTTCGCAACGTAAGCGATTACGCTTCGGACTGCATTGATTTGGAGAGCTTGCCAACAGATAACGGATGGATCGAGGTGCGATTTCGCGATTCCGCTAATAACGATGGTCCGATTTTGAGTGTCGCTAAACCGGAGTTCAAAACGTGCCCGCAGCCTCCGGATGAGATCGCGCCGTGGATTGCAAGCGGATGGGAAAGCTATAAGAACCAGATAGGGTTCAAGTTTCCACCCGAGGAGCTTGCGGAGGCAAATGAAGAAGCGCCTCAAGATCTATTTATGTCCGATCCCGCTAGAGCTCAACTGCTTGAGGAATGGGGTGGCGAGCGAGACAAATGGGTCACATACCAAACTAAGGCGACAGAAGCCTCTGGGGTGTATGAGCGCCTGTTTAAAATGAAAGAAAAACTCAAGAGCGACCCCGATAAACTCGAGGTTGTTGCCGCATCGATGAACGTTCGGCTTTCCGAAGACAAGAGGGTGGATCACCCAGTCTTTACGCGGAACATGAGGATTCAGCTCGATGCGGAAAAGGGAATCATTTCCGTTGAAGACGTCGATTCCGACACGTTGATTCAAAAGGACCTGCTGTCTCAGTCTCAGAATCTGACGATGAGCAAGATTAGTGAGGCGGAACAGAGGCTCGACGAGGAAGAAGTGCATCCGCTTGATCGTGATGCAATTGCCCGTGAAGCCAAACTGCTCGTGAATCAGCTATCGCCCAAGTCTCGTTATTTTGACCGCGCTGATGCTGCGCGAGACCAAGAAGCCGATATAGACGTTCGACCCGGTTTCTATTTAATCTTTAGGCAGCGCCCTGATGGAACCGCGGGCGCTATCGGCAGAATTGTAAAAACGATTGATGAGACTCAGCGCGTCCCTGCGTTCTTAAACGGCCTTCTTGGCGAGTTTACGCACGATGAAACCACTCCGGTCCTTGAGGATTTATCGGACGGGTCTACGGTTTCTCGGCGCTTGGCGGAGGCAAACGGAGAAGACGACGAGATTCTATTGGCGAAACCTGCCAACCGTGCGCAGTTAGAGATTGCCAAGCGAATCGAGCAAGATGACGCCGTTCTCGTTCAGGGCCCTCCGGGTACCGGTAAAACCCATACGATTGCAAACCTGATGGGAAGCTTTTTGGCACAAGGCAAAAGGGTGCTTGTAACGAGCTATACCTCAAAGGCTTTGACGGTTCTTGCCGACAAGATGCCTCCTGAGCTCAGAAGCCTTTGTGTGTCTTCGCTGGCATCTAACGGCAAGGACGCTCGTGATTCGGTAGAAGCAATCGTCAACCATCTCGGCGAGCATTCGATAAGTGAACTGAATAAATCCGTGCAGGAATTATCTTGTCAGCGAGAAGAGATACTGGTTGATCTTGCAAAGGCGCGCAAATCCGCCTTTGTTGAACGAGAGGCCGAGAACAAACAGTTTGATCTGGGGAATGAAACCCTCACTCCGCATGATGCCGCGCAATTTGTTGCGAAGAATAAGGAAGAGCTGGACGACATTATTCCCGGCCAGGTGAAGCTGTTAGCGCAGCTTGATATTTCGATTGTCGAGGAGCTTTACCAAAGCAACGGCATTGCCTCTGCAGAAGATGAGGCAGAGGCGATCTGTCTACAGGATGTCGACTGGATGGCTTTGCTCCCCAAGCCAGACGTCTATGCACAGGAGTTTGAGAAATATAACCAAGCCAGTTCTTTGGCGGACGAGCTGATTCGTCGCCACGGTTGGGAACTATGCGACGATGGGGGAACGGTGGAGATTGGATCGGCTGTTCTTCCCGTTTTGGACGATGAGTCCGAAGCATTCGGCACGGTGAAGAACCTCGTAATGCACGGAGCTCTGAGCGAGGAGTGGCAGCGAGGGGTCGCTGCGAGATCCTTGAGGGGCGAGGGCGAGAAAACGATCTGGTATCGTCTCTGCGATGAGGTTCAGTTGCTTGAACAGCAGGCTTCGTCATATCGAAGCAAGTGGTTTCCGAGGCAGGTTGCGCTTGGTGACAACGGCGATTATCAACAACTGCGCGCGCTTGTAAGCGGGTACAAAGAGTACCTAGCTAAAACGGGCCTGCGAAAGTTGCTTTCTTCGGTCAAGAGCTTGCCCGATGGTGTGGCGGTCAACGGGGCACAGGCGGCTTCGCCCGAGGACTGCGATGCCATCCTGGATTACATAGAGCTTATGGACAAGCGACACGCTTGCGCCATTCAATGGGATGCGCTTATGGGAACCGTTGGCGTGAGCTGCTTTGCAGAGTTGGATAGCAGTGAGCCCGAGCACGTGGCATTTCGATATGTTGAGGGTATTAAGGCGGCCCTTGCGTGGAAAGCCGAGTGCATTGACAAGCTGTTTGACGCATTGGACTCAAACGGTATCTCTCATGAAGCGTTCTTTGACTGCCCTTCCATGATTTCCGAAAAGGAGGTCGTGGCCAAAACCTTGCAAGCACTGGAAACGGATCTCACGGATTACCTTAAGTTGTGTGTCGCACTCAAAAAAATAAGGGCGATTAAGGCATGGGCAGAGGACGTTTTGAAGAGAATCGAAGACGCTTCGGCCAAGCACTGTGAGACCGCTGTCGCATTGAGCGACTGCATCGTGCAGCTTCGCCCAGCTGGGGATTTCGGCGAAGCGGTTGACCCCGAACTCGGCTTGGTGCAAACATACCGCGATCAGTACAATCGTCTACAGTGGCTGTGCGAAATAAGGGCGGCAGTTAAGCGCCGACATGAGCAACTGAATCAGTTGTCGCAAATTGCTCCGGGATGGGCACAAGCCGTTCGTGAGCGCGAGGGCGTTCACGGGGCTACGAGCGTTCCGCGGGATATCGAACGAGCATGGAAATACAAGCAGTGCCAGGCAATTGTTGAGTATGCCGATCGTGCAAACTCTTCCAATCCCCAGAAGGAAATTTCTGAGCTGGGCAAACGCTATCGTGACATAACGGCAAAATTGGCAGGCATGATGGCGTGGCTCAAGATTCACAAGGACCTTGAGAGCAATACAGAGCTCAAGGTCGCGCTGAACGGCTGGAAGCAGACGGTCGCGCGAATTGGCAAGGGAACGGGCAAGAATGCATCGCGGCATCGCTCGAAGGCCCGTGCTCTCATGGCGAAATGTCAGCGGGCTGTGCCGGCATGGATTATGCCGATTGGCCAAGCGCTTGACTCTTTTGACCCCGCCAACAATCTGTTTGATATCGTAATCATCGACGAGGCAAGCCAGGCCGACATGACCGCCCTGGCTATTACATATCTTGCAAAAAAGGTAATTGTTGTTGGTGATGACAAACAGGTAAGCCCTCTTTCTGTCGGTGCAAAGGAATCCACTGCCGAAGGATTGGCTGCTTCATATATCGAGGGAAAGGGAATTCCCAACGCCCATCTGTATCGAGCAAGATACTCGCTTTACGAAATTGCCCAGCAGGGCTTTTCGCCCATCATGCTTACCGAGCACTTTAGGTGCGTGCCGGATATCATCGGCTTTAGCAATGGGCTATCGTACGGTGGAAAAATCAAGGCGCTGAGAGACGCCGATGCGGGTGGATTGATGCCGGCGTTGGTTCCCTTTCGCGTCAAAAGCGGCATGCGCTCGGGCAAGGCGAAGATTAACCAGCAAGAGGCCAAAGCCGCAGTTGCGATTATCCGTGCCTGTCTTGAGCAGCCAGAATATGAGAACAAGACATTTGGCGTTTTGTCCTTGCTGGGAGAAGAGCAGGCTGACTTGATTCGAAACGAACTGCTTAAAGAGATGGATCCCGCTGAGTTTGAAAAACATGAGATTATTTGCGGCAACGCTGCGGGTTTCCAGGGCGATGAACGCGATGTCATGATTCTAAGCATGGTTGACAGCAACGAATCCGAGACTCCCTTGCGCTTTATGGGGACGGGCTCGGATGACGCATACAAGAAGCGCTACAACGTTGCTGCGAGCCGCGCGAAAGACCAGATGTGGCTTGTATATTCGCTTGATCCAGTTCGTGATTTAAAGAGTGGCGACCTGCGTAGGCAGCTAATTGAGTACATGCTCGACCCGCATACGTTTGACACTCAGATTGAGGAGACGCAAGAAAAAGCCGAGTCTGATTTTGAGTTGCAGGTGTGCACTGAGCTTTCCAAGCGCGGTTATCAATATGAGCAGCAAAAGGAAGTCGGAAGCTACCGCATTGATATTGTCGTGCAAAGCGACCATCACAACGTTGCTATCGAATGCGACGGCGATCGTTGGCATTCAACCGAGGGGCAAATTATCGCGGACATGGAGCGACAGACGATTCTGGAACGTGTGGGATGGGATTTCATCCGTATTCGAGGTAGTGAATTCTACAGCGATCGGGATGCAACGATGGATCGAGTTGTAGCCGAACTCGCTATTTACGACATTAAGCCAGGCCAGCAGCTCCCCACGGTTGCCCGTGACACCAGCGAACTTCTCGAGCGAGTGCTCGAGGCGGTTCGTGACAATTTCGATGACGAAGTGGACGAGAACACACTCGAGTCCACGGTTGCTCGAGATTCGGCCATCGCAGCCGCTCTTCAAGAACAGGAGCCGCCGCGCGAGCCGGATATGCTATCGAAAGATGATGGCGCTAAGGAAGCGCATGCCAAGGCGGATGACTTTGCTGTTGCGGCTGGCTGCTCGGATGTGATCGAGAATGACGACGCAAGCGGCCAGTGCGAGCAGGTGGACGAACAACGTGGACAGACAATAACTGAGGATTCGCGTCAGGAGATGCTTCTGCTCGCACTCGAACGGGCAGGGCATCGGTTCTATGAAACCGAGCAGGCGGACGTCTTTTGGGTGCTTGGGGACTTATCAATGCGGGCGTCAATAAAGGACATCTGTTCTTCGTTTGATTACAGTTGCGTTTACAACTTTGGGGACACCGGCGCGAACACTGGTCTTTCCGGATGGATTTTGTACCCTAAGGGTAAGCGGGCTAGCATTGCACATGCGCTGCAATCAGAAGCGCTTACGCTGCAATCAGAAGCACTTAAATGGCATAAAGGAAACGATTGCGGGGATGCTTTGCTTGCTGAGTTGAACTCTCTGGGCCTCACCTGTATTGATAAGCGAAGCAAACACGGTGCGCTATGGGTCATTGACGATCCGGTGTTTAAGGAAAAGCGCCTCGGCATCGAGGCAAAATATAAAGTGAGGTTCAAATACAGCAAACAAGGGTCAAGGTCGACATCGTCCCGACCTGCGTGGTACACAAAATAACGAAGCATTCACGAAGTACATGAACGGTGTCTATTAATTGCACAACAAATAATTGAGGTCGTAGAGATAACCCGCTTGCCGAAAATGTCCTGACGCTCCTCTATAGTTGGGAGACAATGGATAAAGTTTTAGCAAGGGGCCTCTGCGTCCTGAGACGATAGCAATTAAACCTGGAGTGTACTTCGTGGATATACCTGCGGATAAACTTCGGGGGGGGGGCGCTTCGAAGCAGGCGTCCCCTCTCGGTCAATAATGAAATAGCTTGGCACGCCGTCTTAAGGACGGTGTGCTGATGGAGTTTCTCGATAACGTCGGACGCAATCGTCTGGGAGACGCACTCGCTAAATCCATCGATGAGGGCGCCAAGCTCTCAATCATCAGCAGTTACTTTACGGTCTTTGCTTTCTCTGAGCTCAAAGAAGAGCTGGAGAAGCTTGACTCAGTGCGTTTTCTCTTTAGCGAACCTACGTTCGTTAAGCGCATGGCCACCGATAAGGATCCACGCCAGTTTGCCATATCGCAATGCTCGCGCGAGCGTGGCGTGGGCGGCTTGGGTCTCGAGCTCACGCTGCGCAACAATCTCAATCAACGCGCCATTGCCCGTGAGTGCGCCGAATGGGTGCGCGCTAAGTGCGAGTTTCAATCTGCCAAGATGAACGGGGCAATTCAGCCCGGAGGCACCTATATAGTCGAGAACCCCAATGGCGACGACCATGCTTTCATGGGTGCCGCCGCTGACTTTACCCAGGAAGGACTTGGTTACGAGCGCCGCCCCAACACCGTAATGGGCGTAAGCCACTACGAGGGCGCGACGGAAACTGCCGGCCTAAAGGCGATGTTTGAGTCCGTCTGGGATAAGCCTGCGATGGTCGCCGATGTTACCGATGAGGTGGCGGCGCAGGTAGGCACGCTCTATCGTGAGAATCCGCCCGAGTTCGTTTATTTCCTTACGCTTTACCACTTGTTCCGCGATTACCTTTCCGACGAAGATAACGATTTGAGGCCCGGCCTTAAGTTTGAGGAGTCCGTTGTCTGGAACAAGCTCTACGACTTCCAAAAGGACGCCGTGGTGGGCGCCATCCGAAAGCTCGAGAAGTACAAGGGCTGCATCATTGCGGACAGCGTTGGTTTGGGTAAGACCTATGAGGCACTCGCCGTTATTAAATACTACCAGGAACGCAATGACCGCATTCTGGTACTGGCACCTAAACGCTTGCGCGATAACTGGACGCTGTGGACGCAAGATAACGATGACCGCAACCCGTTGGCGGACGATCGTCTTAACTACACCGTACTCAATCACACCGATCTGTCCCGTTATGCGGGCATGAGCGGCGATGTCGACCTGGAGCACCTACGCTGGGGCCACTATGACCTGCTGGTGATCGATGAGAGCCATAACTTCCGTAACAAGAGCACGGATTCCGAGAAAAAGGACCGTTACACACGCCTCATTGAGGATGTGATTAAGAGTGGACGGCGCACCAAGGTGCTGATGCTCTCGGCTACGCCTGTGAACAATCGCCTGCTGGATCTGCGCAACCAGATTGAGCTCATCACCGAGGGCGATGATGCGTATCTGGCGGATACTGATGGTATTGAGTCGATTACTCAGGTGTGCCGTACAGCACAAGCGCGCTTCAACGAGTGGAGCAAGCTCGACGATGCCGAGCGCACCACCGAGAGCTTCGTCAACGCCGTCAACGCCGATTACTTTAAGCTGCTCGACGTGCTTACCATCGCGCGCAGCCGCAAGCATATCTCTAAGTACTATGGCGCCGCTTCGGGTACGTTCCCGCAGCGTCGCAAGCCCCTCTCTATTACCACGCCAATCGATTTGGCGGGGGAGCTTCCTCCTATCGCTGAGCTCAATGACATGATCGCTCAGCTCACGTTTGCGCAGTATCAGTTGCTTTCTTATGTACGCAGCGATAAGCGTCGTAAGTACGAGGATCGTTACGGCGACACCTGGGGCAAGGACTTTGAGAGCCAGGTCCACCGTACGGGTGCTGTTGCCAACCTTATGCGCGTAAACGTGCTCAAGCGAATGGAATCTTCGGTTAACAGTTTCCGAATCACGCTCTCGCGCATCCTGGTGGGATGCGAGGAGCTTCGCGCGCGGCTCGATGACCCTGCGGCCATGGGAGCGGGAAGCTATGATGCGGCGGGCATCGAGGATGGCATGGACGACGATGATGCCGAGGAAATCGAGCGCGGTGGCAAGGTGCGCGTCGACCTGCGCGATGTCGATGCCTTGCGTCTGGGCAGCGATCTGGACTTTGATATCACCGTGCTGCGCCGCCTACTCGACTATGCCAATGCCGTAACGCCTGAGCGCGATGCTAAGTTGGATGAGCTCTACAAGTTCATAGTCGATAAGGTCAATAACCCCTACAACCCCGGCAACCGCAAAGTGCTCGTATTCACGGCGTTTGGGGACACGGCGGACTATCTATTTGAGCAGCTATCGCCTCGTCTTAAGAACGAGCTCGGCCTTGAGTGTGCCGAGGTTGCCGGAAGCGCAAATCGCACTTACTCGCTTAAGTTGCGCCGAACCACCTTCGAGAACATCCTGGCGTACTTTAGTCCGCGCTCCAAGGAGCTGCCCGAGGCGTCTCTCGCTGCAGGCGAAATCGATGTTGTCTTTGCCACGGACTGCATCTCCGAGGGCCAAAATCTTCAGGACTGCGACTGTCTCGTCAACTATGACATTCACTGGAATCCGGTACGCATTATCCAGCGCTTTGGTCGTATCGACCGTTTGGGCTCCACCAACACGCAAATTCAGTTGGTGGACTTTTGGCCCGACATTGCGCTCGATGAGTACATTCAGCTCGAGAGTCGCGTAAAGGGTCGTATGGCCTTGCTCGACGCCTCGGCCACCGGCGAGGAGAACGTGCTGGAGTCCAAAGCAACGGGCGAGATGAACGACCTTAAGTATCGTCGCCAGCAACTTCAGCAGCTCAAGAGCGAGGTGCTGGATCTGGAGGATATTTCAGGCGGCATCTCGATCACCGACTTCGCTTTCGATGATTTTCGTGTTGAATTGCAGCGCTACGAAAAGGAACACCCGGGTCTTTTAGAAAACTCGCCGGCTGGTATGCATGCGGTGGCGCGCATTCCCGATGAACTGCGTGATTCCGTGGCGCCGGGCGTGGTGTTCTGTTTGGCGCAAAACGATGAGAATGCGAACCCCAAGGACACGAATCCTACCTTCCCGTATTACGTGGTGTACGTATCGGCCGACGGCGATGTGATGACCAAACATACACAGCCCAAGCATGCGCTCGATATGATGCGCGCCTGTTGCGCGGGCGAATCTGAGCCAATTGCGGAGCTGTGTCGCGACTTTAACCGCGAGACGCGCGACGGCGAGCGTATGGGCGCTTACACCGAGCTTTTGGACAAAGTGGTTGCCACCATTAGCGGCGTGCAACAGGACAAGGGCATTGAGAGCCTGTTCTCGCTGGGCGAAGTGGGAACGGGCACGAGCCTTGGCTTCGACGATTACTCGCTGATCAGTTTTGCGGTGTTGCGATGAGAGGTTTTGACTGGAACGACGTGTTCTGTTTGCCCGATGCCGCTCTGGCGGGTGACAGGCGTATCCCCAAGACGGTGCTCACGCGCCAAGCTCAGCTTACAAAGACCGAGCAGAAAGTGCTCGATCGTGTAGCTGCGCTTATGCACTTTGCCACCGTGCAAAAGTCCACGACGCGCATCGCACCTGTTCAAGATGATGAACACGATATTCAAAGCGTGCTCATCCTTCGATGCGAGCTGTCTCGTGGGGCGGCTTATGCCGAGGTGGCAAGGCTCGTCCACAAGTGTTTTCCCAATCCAACGGTGATTCTGTTTGGCGGCGAGGACGAGGCTTGCATTTCGCTGGCAACGACGCGTAAGAGCCTTGCTGAGCAGGGCGCCATGGTGATTGATGACGTTGAGTCAACGGGGGCATTCGATCTTGGTGACACACGGTATGCACCGTTTTTGGATGCACTCGCGTTTGATCGATTGCCACAGGTGAATCTTCTGGTCTATCTGCGCAGCATTGCCTGGGCAGTGCGACTTTCACGCGTGGTTCCGTCTCTAGGATTCTTTCCGACGTGCGCGGAACAGGATTATGAGCGTCTGGAGGGGTTGGTGGCGCGGAGAGATGTGCTCGCTTCGCAAGTTGAGGATACCAAGCGGCGCCGTCGCGATCGGGAATTGACCCTGAATGAATCTGCGCACCTACGCATGGACCTCAAAAAGCTGGAAAAGGAGCTCGGTCAGACGACCGACGAGATAAAGGAGATCTGTAATGGCTGAGATCGAGAAGATGAACCTCGAGTCCGAAGACCTCGTGGAAGACCGCCTGGCGCAGCTCAAAGAGTTGATGCCCGAGGTATTTACTGAGAGCGGTATCGACTTTGATAAGCTGCGCTTGGAGCTTGGTGACGAGGTCGACGAGGGCCGGGAGCGCTACGCCTTTACCTGGCCTGGCAAGATGGACGCCATTCGTCAGTCGCAAACGCCGAGCACTGCCACGTTGCGCCCTTGCGTTGAGAAGAGCCGTGGCCGCGATGGCGAGGACGGCAGCTTTGACTCTGACAACATCTATATCGAAGGCGATAATCTTGAGGTGCTGAAACTGCTGCAGAGCGGCTATCACGGCAAGGTCAAGATGATCTATATCGATCCACCCTATAACACTGGTAAGGATTTCGTCTACAAAGACAAGTTCGGCGACACGATCGAAAACTACAAGAAGCAGGCAGGGTTGGCCAACCAGTCCAACGCCGATACGAGCGGTCGCTACCACAGCGACTGGTGCTCGATGATGTATCCCCGGCTGAGACTCGCCCGTGAACTTCTAACCGAAGATGGTGTCATCTTTATTAGCATCGATGACAATGAGGACCGCAATTTACGCATCATTTGCGATGAGGTATTCGGGGAGACTAATTTCCTAGCTCAGGTTGTATGGGAAAGAGCTTATTCTCCTATCAATTTAATGAAGCATTTTTCTCCGTCTCATGACTACGTTCTTTGCTATGCAAAGAACGTAGAAATTGCGATTTGCAACGGTATCGCAAGAAGCGATGAAGCGAATAATCGATATGCAAACCCAGACAACGATCCGCGGGGTGTTTGGAAAGCGAGCGATTTGTCAGTTGGCCCCGCAGTTGAAGAGAACATTTACGAGATTAAGACGCCCTCTGGGCGTCTTGTAAAGCCTCCAGCTGGGCGCAGCTGGAGGCTTTCCCGAACTGCGTTTCGGGAAAGGCTCCAGGACAATCGAATATGGTTTGGTCCAAAAGGGGATAACGTTCCCGCTATGAAACGCTTTCTCTCTGAATTGCGCAAGACCGGCGTTACTCCGATGACGATTTGGAAATACGAGGAAGTCGATCATTCTCAGGCCGCCACTCAAAAACTAGCAAAGATGTTTGACGGTAAGAAATACTTTGACTACCCAAAGCCGGTTAAGCTGCTAGAAAGATGTCTTGAACTGTATACGACCCAAGATTGCATCGTTGTTGACTTTTTCTCGGGTTCTGCGACTACTGCACATGCAGCTATGAATTTAAATACTAAAGATGGCGGTAATCGTAAGTACATCATGGTTCAGCTTCCTGAACCAAATTGCTCAAGCCGCGATGCCTTCAAGGACGGCTATGCCACCCTTTGCGATATCGGTGAAGAGCGCATCCGTCGTGCAGGCGATAAGATCAAGGCCGAGATTGAAGATGCCAACGTTCAGCTTAAACTTGGCGAGGAGTCTAAGAAGCTGCCTGACATCGGTTTCCGCGTGTTTTCGCTCGATAATTCTGGCATCGAAAAGCCCCAACCCGGGCAGCTTGTCCTTGACGTGGTCAAGCCCGACCGTTCCGATATGGATATCGTCTTTGAGATGATGCTCAAATGGGGACTCGAACTCACGCTTCCCGTCGAGAAGGAGGAAGTTGCCGGCTATCCCGTATATTCTGTCGCTTGTGGCGAGCTTGTGTGCTGTCTGGCGGACGGCCTTACCATGGAAGCGCTCGATGCTATTGCCGACATGGAGCCGCGCCGTGTGCTCATGCGCGACTCGATCCTTACCGATACGCTCAAGCTCAATGCCGTCCAGGCGTTTAGGCGTGTGGAGGAACGGGCCGGTTACGAGGTACAGCTGAGGACGGTGTAACGCATGGCTTTGGAAATAAAATATTCCGCTGATCAGGAGCACCAGGTCGAGGCCGTCAACGCCGTCTGTGATTTGTTTCGAGGCCAGGAGTTTATGGACTCTGACTTCGTTGCGGAGATGGGTACCGGCATTCTGGAGGGACAGGTTACTCAGGTGGGCCATGCCAACGGCCTTCGGCTCTCGGCGGCCCAGCTCGAGCGTAACCTGCATGTGATCCAAGAAGGTAACGCGCTCGCTCCGTCGAGCGTTGCTACTGACGGGCATCTGCGCGATTTTACCGTCGAAATGGAAACCGGTACGGGCAAGACCTATGTCTATATTCGCACTATCTACGAGCTCAATCGTCGCTATGGGCTGACCAAGTTCATTATCGTGGTGCCGAGTGTCGCCATTCGCGAGGGCGTTAAGAAGAGCTTCGAGAGCACCAAGAAGCACTTCGACATGCTCTATGACAAGGCACCGCTCGAGTGCTTCGTCTATGACTCCAAAGACATGGGGCCGGTGGGTAGCTTTGCCACCTCGAGCTCCATCCAAGTGATGATCATTAATATCGGTGCCTTCGACAAAGATAACGACTTCGATGACGATGAGATCGCCGGGCCCACCGGTGGTCGGGATAAGCGTAACCTGTTCCACCGTCCGAGCGAAAGGCTCATCGGTGGACAAAGTCCGCGCGAGCTTGTAAGCTCATGCAATCCTATCGTCATAATCGACGAGCCGCAGAGCGTTGACTCTACAGCTAAACGCAAAAAGGCTATCCGAAGCCTGAATCCGCTGTTCGTGTTGCGTTATTCGGCAACCCACAAGGAGGCATATAACAAGGTTTATCGCTTGACGCCTGTCGACGCCTTTCAACGCGGACTGGTCAAGGGCATCACCGTCGATTCGGTGCTCTCGCAGGAGGACCTGAATGGCTCGTATGTGAGGCTTGAGTCTACAAAGATTGCCTCGCCCATTACGGCTAAGCTGACAATTGATGTGCGCCAGAAGGATGGTTCTCAGAAGCGCAAAAAGGTAAACGTCAAGACGGGTGACAACCTGTTTAACAAGAGCGGCGAGAATGCCGACTATGAGGCCGGCTGGATTGTGAATAACATCTCCGCCGCTGCTGGCGACGAATGGGTCGAGTTCCAGAACGGCGAACACATCGAGCTTGGTCAGGCCGTTGGTGATGTTGCGGCCGAAGCTATCAAGCGCGCGCAAATCAAGAGCACCATCGAGGACCATCTGCAGCGTCAGCTCGAGCTTGCCCCGCGCGGCATCAAGGTACTTTCGCTGTTCTTTATCGACAAGGTTGAGAAGTACCGCCTGTATGATCCGGTGCGAAACGGCGAGTATGCGCAGATGTTCGAGGAGGAATATACCGCAGCGGTGAATTCGCCCAAGTGGCGCAAGCGCTATGCCGAAGCTGGCGTGAAATTGGATACGGATGCTACTGCGGTACATTCGGGCTACTTCTCGCAGGACGGCAAGGGGCATCTTAAGAATACGTCCGACGCGGCGTCCTCGGCTGCTGACATCTCGACCTTCGAGACTATCATGCGTGATAAGGAGACGCTACTTTCCTTCCCTGCGGACGGCGATGACGACGAGACGCGCGCAAAGAAACGTATCCAGTTTATCTGGAGCCACTCCGCCCTTAAGGAGGGCTGGGATAACCCTAACGTGTTCCAGATCTGCACGCTGGTGGAGACCAAGGACAAGCTGACTAAGCGCCAAAAGATCGGTCGCGGTCTTCGTTTGTGCGTAGATCAGAATGGTGAGCGCTGCTATGACGAAGGCGTGAACGTACTGACTGTCATCGCAAACGAGAGCTATGACTCGTTTGCCAATGGCTTGCAGTCTGAGTTTGAGGAGGATGGCTACAAGTTTGGCATTCTCACCGCTGAGTCTTTCTCGAATGTCGTGGTGGAACGCGAGGACGGAACCGAGGAGCTCTTGGGCTTCCAGAAGTCTAAGGCCGTCTTCGACTCGTTTAAGGACCAGGGGCTCATCGATGATAAGGGCAAGATTACACCCGAGCTCAAGCAGGCGGCCGAGCAGGGTAGTGTCCCTGTTCCCGAGGGTCTGGAAAACGTTAAGACCGAGGTTGAGCGCATTATCCTCAAGAAGGCTCAGAAGCTGCAGATTCGCGACAAGGCCAAAGAGGTTGAGGTTAAGCTCTGCAAGGATGTGACTGCCAACCCTGCTTTCCAGGAGCTTTGGGAGCGCATTCGCAAACGCACACGCTTTGAGGTCGATGTGGACTCCGACAAGCTGGTCGAGGACGCGTGCGAGGAGATTGCCAAGATGCCTGAGGTGAAGGCGCCTGAAATCCTGAGCACGCGTGCGGATCTGACCGTAGATACAGCTGGAGTGAATGCCGAGGCGCGCTCGACCGCGCTCGTGCGAACGGCGGGTCGCGCAGTGTATGACTTGCCCGATCCTATCGCGGAGCTGCAGGATGCCGTCGGTCTTACCCGTGCTACCATCAAGCGCATTCTTGAGGGTTGTGGCCGCTATGACGAGTTTGCTCTCAATCCCGCGTTGTTCCTAGCCCAGGTGGCTTCTAAGGTGAACAAGGTTAAGGCCGTGGCAATTGCCAAGGGCATTAAGTACACCAAGCTGCCCGAGGAAGATTGGTACACGATGAAAGATTTGGACCCTGGTGATCTTAAGGCCTATGTTGGCCAGAACGCTTGGGAGTCCGCGCACCACAAGAGTCTATACAACTACGTTGTCTACGACTCGTCGTCGGTTGAGAAGCCGTTTGCCGTTGAACTTGATCAGGCCGAGGAGATCAAGGTGTTTGCCAAGCTGCCGAGCAGCTTTAAGATCGATACGCCGTTAGGAGCCTACAACCCCGATTGGGCCTACGTGCAAGAGATCGAGGGCGAACATCGCGTGTATTTTGTTACCGAGACTAAGGGCGGCGGAAACAACGATATCCATACGCGCCCGACCGAGCAGGGTAAGATCAATTGTGCCGAGAAGCACTTCGAAGCCATTTGGGAACCTGACTTCTTCTACAACGTAAAGACGACATATCGCTCGTAAGTATTGAGGGGGCGCTGAAGAACCATCTTCAACGCCCCCCCCTATCGTGGACGTTCGGTTGTGATTTCAAGTTTCGCTCGCACCATTGCAATCTTGTGTGCGTAGTATCAGGAAGAAGGCTAGACTGCGAGGGGCATCGGTCTTATGCGGCTAATGGGCTGGAAGGGCTTTCGGCATGAATGGGACGGGAGGGTTCAACTTCTAGTTTTAAGCGAAGATGAACTCAAAATCCTCCATATCCTCAAGCCTCTCTTCGGATGATTTCGCAATCTCCTGCAGCTCGAGATCAAGTGCTTGCATGATGTGCTTGTGTCTGAGATTGGGCTTCTTCACCAAAGACCACTTCAGCTGCCCCATGGCGTAAACGGCGAAGGTAGCCATCTCAGGGTAGCTGAGCTCCATTGGATTCTTCGAGAAGTATATCCTGCCAGCATCGATACCCGCGGCAACTGAATGTGCCAGGAACAGCATGGTGGCGAGCTTAGGATGTTTCTCCCTGTTCTTGGAGAACGGGATGGACTCCTTCACGCTATGCCCCTCATGGATTCGTTTGGAGAAGTATGAGGCTCGCACCGCGATCTCGGCGAGCATGGTGGGGATGCTCTGTGCGCAGAAGTGTTCGAAGTCGTAGCCTTCGTAGTACATGCCTTGGACAATCTCAGCGACTGTTTGCTTCTCTGTCCCAAGTTCGCCAAACTGCATAATATTGAACAGCCCCATGAGGGGCGCCGGGAGACCCATGGCGGTGTTCACATCGGTTTTGAGATGGATGAACTGCCTGATGAGGGCTTCGGCAACGGTCGATGCCTTGCGATCTGTGTATCTGCCAATTTGTTGAACTACTACGTTGCCGGTCTTGTCGACGGTGGTAATGGTTCCGTTGAGGATGTCTCCCACGCCCACTACAAAACCCAGCAGCGGGTCATGGCCTAGCGAGTAGAGCCTGTGCATCGTAGGGTATAGTCCTTCAACCCACGTTTCGGTAAAGCCGGCATTATATTGTGCGTCATACGGGACCTTTGCTACGGGCGTTGCGGAGAGCTTCTTCATTTCGTCTTCGGGAAGCCATTTCTTAAACTGGTCGCGGACGTAGTTCTCAAGGGGCTGTGCTCGTAAGCCCTGTTCATGAGTTCTAGCGGGAACGCCGACTAGGAACATGTCCACTGCGGCAGCTAGAATTCCCGACATCACTGCAATGCCGATGTCAAACTTGTCAAGGCGATGCTGTGCGGCGAATTCCTCATTTAGAGCGGCGAGTTTGCTGTCAACTTCGTCACAGTCTGACTGTGTCAGGAGGCTGTCGAGTCTATCGTCTTCCGAAACGGATTTGTTCGCTTGTGTTGCCATATCATTCCAGGTTGGAACGACAATGAGTGACGATGTGTATTCCTCGGCCCCAGTTTCATCCTCGGGAGTGAGGCTATCTTCCACATTTGTCTCTTCGAGAAGCTCGGCATTTGCCACGAGTGTAGCGATGCGATTCTCATGATCTAGGAGGATCTCTTCGATTTCCCTATGCGGGCCCTTCTTTTTCCTAAACATGGGAGATCTCTCAATCTAGTTCCTCGGCGTTTTTCGAAAGCGATTCCTTCTGTATCTCGAGCTTTCTGATTTTTGTTTCGAGTTCTCGTATCTTTCTTTTATCTCTGAAACTTTTCTTCTGTATTGACTCAAGCGCTATGAGTTTGGCTTCTTGCTTCCTGATTATTTTTTGAAGCTTCGAAAACTCTTTCTCTGCTTCGTGCTTCTCTAGGCTTTTTCCGAGGAAGAGGCCCGCAGCAAGGGTGCCAAGTGGTGTGACGATCCTCTTCCAGTTCTTGCTCAGGAACTGGAGTGCTTTATTGAAAAATGATCCCATCGACTCGCTCCCTGGCAATGACTGAATCCGTTTACACATTTTACCTTGAACCCTGTGCCACTGACTCAGTTGCCGGCTCATTGGGGGCGATCGATGGCGATCGGTGAGTGTTCGGCGGTTTGGATATACTTGCAGAGCTCACGTGGAGTGGATTGCTTTCAGCTTAATTGGTGAGGCGGCGGCGCCGACAGTTCGATAACGCCACCGCTCTGTCTCTAAACCCCCGCAACCCCACGCGCGGCACTCAGCAGCTCGTACTCCCTCTGGCTCCACTGACGCAGCCCGGCCGCGCGCAGGGCATCTCGGCACAGGTCCAAAAACACCTTAGCGCCCTCGCAGAAGCACTCGCGGGCAAAGGCGCCGGATCCGTCCGCAACGCATGTGCCGTCGGCGAACAGCTTCCAGCTGGATGGCTCGCGCGAGTCGTCTCCGAGCAGCTTGATCTGCAGTACGTGCGGGTCGCCGGCGGCGCAGAGCTCTTCCTCGAGCTTCTGTACCGTAAAGCGCATCTGGTGGGAGAGGCTGTTCTTGACCATGGCCGAGGCATAGCCGTTCGGCTCGTCTAGAAGATGCATTCGTTTTGGCTTGGCTGCCAGGTTGTGGAAGTTGCGCTCACTGCGCACGGAGAAATTGTCCATACGGATTCCTTTCATCGATGTTGGCAGGGCCACCGTGCCTCTTGGCCGGTTGGCGTCGGGATCGTGGAGCCAACTCTCTACCCCGACTCTGGATAAAACGCGCCCGCTCCTTGCGGGCACGATGGAGTCTATCAGCGCACGCGGACACAAATCAAGCGTCGCCTGCGAAATGATGTGCAGACGGCGCTTGATTACGCGGCAATTATTCGGCCAACATTCGGAAAAGTGTCGAAATCAGCCGTAAGAAAGTACGGAAAAGTGTCGAATCTGACGGTCTCAACATCTGGAAAAGTGTAACCGGATAACAAAACAGCACGTAGAAGCTGGTGCTACATATGGACGTTTCAGCCGCCCTCAGCCCTCGCTACTCGCCCCCGTCGTTGGGGTCGCCCTTGAGGTTGTTGACGTCGAGGTAGTCGTTGCTCTCGTCCTCTTTTTGCTGCGTTGCCGATTCGGACTCGACGGGGCTGCGGAACAGCTGGAATCCCTCAAACGCAATGACGCCAAGCAGCACCACGACGATCGCTATAAAGATAATCTTTGCTACTGGATTGAAATCCAAAAAGCGCGGCGCCTCTTCTGCGGCGTAGTAGTCGCCATAATAATCGTCGTTATCAGTGTGGCTATCGGTGTATGAGGACGTGGGTATAGCTTGCGCATGGTCGTCCGGCTCGTATTCGGAAGCGGACGCGGCGACAAGCGGATTTACCGGCTCGCCGAGCGTCGGCGCGCCGGCAGATGTTTCGTCCAGATCGGCATCAGCCCAGGAATCGAAGGCAAACTGACGGGTCGCAAAGTCGTCGAGATCTGCAACGGGCGGTTCGGGCGCAAGATGCTGCGCCGCGGCGATAAACGATGCCGTCTCGGAAGGATCGCCTGCCGAATGGGTTCCGTCGCCCATGAGCTCGTCGGCGGTCCAGGGGCGATCGCTCATCACGTCGTCGAGGCTCAACGCAAACAGATCGTCTTCGCCCTCGTCAAACGCGCGTTTCGCATGCCTGGCGGCAGAAGCGAAGCCTCCGTGGCCGTTGCGCGATGCGTTGCTCGACCCCATATTGTTCCATCCTTTCGAACTGTCTCGTCCTTCGATTATATGGAACTTGCCTTGCGGCCGAGTCTTGGATTCGTGCATTCCAGAACTCACGCCCAAAAGGGGAGGGGCGCAGGCGCGCTGACTATTTGTCGCCGGCGGCAGCCTTTGCCTCGTTGAGGTAGCTATAGAAGCTGTACTTAGAGATGCCAAAGAACTCGCAGGCACGCTCGCTCGACTTGGAAATGAGGAAGGCGCCGCGACGATCGAGGTAGCCAATGGCGCGAATGCGCTCATCCTTGGTCATAAGGGCTGCGGGCTTGCCCACGTATTGCTCGCACTCGCGCAGCAGATCTTCGAGCAAGTCGCCGATGGTTTTGGTAATGGGCTCGGGCTCGGTGAAGCCCGTGCCGTCGGTGCCGGTAAAGGCATCGAGCGAGCGCTCAAAAGCTTTCATGAGCGTAATGTCAAAGTTAATGCCCAAAATGCCGACGGGCTTGCCCTCGTCGTTGCGGATAAAGATGGTCGAGGACTTAAGCAGCTTGCCATCGGCGGTTTTGGTGAGGTATGGCTCGCGGTCGTGCACGTCGGTGGTGTCCTCGTGCATGGACTCAAACACAATATGGCTGGGACCGTCACCCAGTTTGCGTCCGCTTACATGGCCGTTTTCGATCACTACGATGGAGTGGTCCACGTCCTCGGTCTCCAGATCGTGGACGACGACTTCGCAGTTAGGGCCAAACTGGAGCGCCAGGCCGTGTGCAAGGCGCTTATAAAACTCAATCTGTGCGGGGGTCATCGGTGCCTTCCTAAAAATTAGTTTGGGCACACTTTGCCATAAACCCCACTTGTTCGCAAATAACGAAAGTGCCGCTGCGTTATGAGCGAAACACCGCCCGTTGGTTCCAGGCCTAAAGCCGGGTTGAGGTAAACCATGTAAAGGGGGCGCTCTGCCAACCGGCGGGGTGCCCTCTTTTTGCATCGTGGGCGTGCGGGATAAGCGCTTTCGATGTAGATGCCCCGCGACGCGCGTTATGGGTACGATGGCTTCAGGGGAGGTATCGCCATGAAACTTGGTTGCGTCATTATGGCTTCGGGCGAGGGCAAGCGGTTTGGCTCTAACAAGATGCTTGCCGATATCTATGGCGAGCCGCTGATTGCCCGGACCATCGATTCGGTTCCCCGGGGCTTTGACGTTGTGGTTTCGACGCGTTGGCCCGAGGTTGCTCAGATTTGCGAGGACAAGCATTGCCCGTGCGCGCTGCACGAGGGCGAGCTGCGCAGCGAAAGCGTCCGTGCGGGCCTTTCGTGGGGAGTCGATCACAACTGGAAAGGTTGCCTCTTTTTGCCGGGCGACCAGCCGCTCGTGAGTTCGGATTCCTTTGAGGCACTCGCCGGTGCTTTTAAGGCCAACGGCGGTGTCGCGCCCGTGCGTCTTGCCCTGAACGGCGAGCCGGCCTCTCCGGTGCTGTTCCCCGCGAGTTTCTTTCCTAACCTTATGGGGCTTAAGGGCAAGGACGGCGGATCGTCGCTGCTGCGCGGCCGTGCCGATATCCAGTTGGTCGAGGCACGTGCCTACGAGCTGTGGGATGTCGACACCGCCAAGGGCCAGCGCCGCGTCTCAGAACACGTTGCGGCCTGCTACGTGCCCCGCTAGCAGGGGGTGCCGCCAGGGTAGCTAATTTGGGACGGGGCTCTTTTAGCTACCCTGCCTACCTGATGATTTTTCTCTCAACATGGGGTAGCTAAAAGAGCCCCGTCCCAAATTAGCTACCCCTGGAGGCTGGTGGCGACGACGGGGCGGCCGAGGGCAGCCTCAAAGCGGTCGGCCATCGTGGGGTCGCTGAGCGCGTCGACTTGGTTGAGTATGACGTGCGCGGCGTCGAGCCTCAGCGCCTGCATCTCGGCATTGAGCACCTGGGCGACGCGCTCGGGCGTGGCGGTATCGGTGAGCTCGCAGCCGCAACGCTCGCAAAAGAGCTCGGGGCGGTGGACGGCTTCGTTGATGGGCTTGCCGAGCCCCGAGGCGCCGACGATCCAGACGATGTTGGCCGTGCCAGAGGGAATCACCGGCTCCCAGGCGGCGTGGGCTTTGAGCGGGAGCCGCTTGCTGCCGTCCGCCTCGGCCAAGACGTAGTTAAAGCGCTGTGCCAGCTCGCCGAGCGGCTCGGCGGGGGCGGAGAGCTTGCCCGTCTCGGGATCCAAGACACCTGCTTGGCAGATGCTTCCCCGCGCAAGGCCCGCGCAGGCCTCGCAGGTGCAACCGGGGACATGTGCGGCGCCCGGCTTCCAAGGTACGGCGTCCAGGCGACGACCCGTCCCGTCCCATGGCACGCCGGCGACGGGAAACATGTGCGTGGTGGTGCAGAGGAGCACGCGGCCGCCCGCGCGCATAAGCTCAAGGCCGAGCGTCTTTAGCAAGGTCGACTTGCCACCGCTGCCGATAATCGCGGTAATGCCCGGCTCGAGCTTGAGCGCGGAGGCAAGGTTTCCGCTCGTCGTTTCCATCTGTTCACCGCCGTATAAAACTGTGATAATAAATAATCATCAGAGTAGCGGTCGAACCGCTTTTGCTCTGCTCAAACCGTAGCACAGGGAGGTGCCCCGGAAATGCTCGTTTATGTTCGCGGCGCCGGCGATATCGCCACGGGCGTCGCCGCCCGCTTGGTGCGCGCCGGCGTGTCGGTTGTCATGGCCGATATCGCGGTCCCCACGTGCATCCGTCGCACGATCAGTTTTTGCGAGGCCATTCGCCTGGGCGAGGTTCAGGTTGAGGGCATTCGCGCTCGCTTGGCGCAGACGCCGGCAGAGGCGCTTGCAATTACCCAGGCCGGAGATGTCGCCGTTGTGGTGGATCCCCAGGCCAAGATGCTCGGCGAACTTAAGCCCGCTGCTGTGGTCGACGCGATCCTGGCTAAGCGCAACTTGGGCACCACGCGCGATATGGCGCCTGTCGTCATCGCCGTAGGACCGGGCTTTACCGCGCCGGTCGATTGCGATGCCGTGGTCGAGACCATGCGCGGTCATTTTCTCGGCCGCGTCATCACCCAGGGCTCGCCCCAGCCCAATACGGGCGTGCCGGGTGTCATCGCCGGGTATGGCAAGGAGCGCGTTATCCACAGCCTCGCCGCCGGTGTGTTTAGGTCCGACCGCGTGATCGGCGACATCGTGAGTGCCGGTGATGTGATTGGGTATGCGGGCGATGCGCCCATGGTCACGCAGATTGACGGCTGCTTGCGCGGCCTTTTGGCCGACGGCGTTCTGGTGACCGAGGGCTTTAAATGTGCCGACGTCGACCCGCGCGGCGATGCCAGCTATATCAACTATATTTCGGACAAGGCGACGTCGGTCGGCGGCGGCGTACTCGAGGCGCTCGCCATGTTCACCGACGTTTTTAGGGGATAGGAAGCGACGATGGAAAAGCTCGATGTGGTGAATGCTGCGCTTGGCGCTCTGAAGGCCGGTAAGACGTGCGAGCTGGTGGTAGTGGCCGGCACGGCAGGGTCATCGCCGCGCGGCGTGGGCGCCTGGATGGCCGTCTTTGCCGATGGCAGCCAAGCGGGCACCATCGGTGGCGGTAAGATTGAGCTCCTTGCGCTGGACGAGGCGCGCGAGCTGCTGGCCGCAGGGCAATCGCGTCTGGTCCGCTACACCATGGGCGGCGAGAACTCCGATACCGGCATGATCTGCGGCGGAGCCATCTGCCTGTGTTATCTGCACCTGGATGTATCGCAAGCGCCGTTGTTCCAGTCGGTTGCCGACGTCTTGGCGTATCGACGCATCGGCGACTTCGTCATCGACTTTGAACCGTTTATCGCAAGCGCGCTCGAAAGCGACGCTGCCGAATACCATGGCGAGGAGTCGCGCCGCACCATTGTGGGCTGCCCCGGGCTTTCGCTGACGGAAGAGGGGAGTAAGGTCACCTACACCAACGCCGCCTCCGAGATTCCCCCGGCGCACATCGAGACGCTTTGCCCCGAGGGCCTGACATACATCTTTGGCTGCGGGCACGTGGGCGCCGCGACGGCGCGCGTGCTCACGGCGGCGGGCTTTGCCGTCGTGGCTTGCGACGATCGCCCCGGCACGTTGACACGCGAATGGGTACCCGGCGTCTACGACCGTCGTCTGGTCGACTACAAGAACCTGGACGAGTTATGCCCCATCGGTCCGCGCGATCTGGTAGTCGTCGCCACGGCGGGCCACAAGTCCGATATCGATGTGGTGATTCAGGCCTTGCGCGCCAAGCCCGCCTATTTGGGTTGCCTGGGTTCGCGCCGCAAGACGGCCTTTGTGCGGGCTCGCTTGGAGCAGGAGGGCTTTACGCAGGACCAGATCGACGAGCTGCACCTGCCGATCGGCGTTGCCATTCAGGCCGAGGATCCCGAAGAGATCGCCATCTCCATCGCCGCCGAGATGATCCATCTGCGTCGCACCAAGCTCGTCCCCCGCAAGCGCTAGTCGCATCCCAGGGGTAGCTAATTTGGGACGGGGCTCTTTTAGCTACCCTGCCTGCTCGATGATTTTTCTGGGACGGGGATTTAAAAATCATTAGGTACGCAATGATTTTTAAATCCCCGTCCCAGAAAAATCATCTCGAGGCGTTCGCTCACTGTTGGGTAGCTAAAAGAGCCCCGTCCCAAATTAGCTACCCCAGCCCTCTGCCGCATGCGGGTCAAAATGCTACCTGTGCCATATGCCCTATAATGTCCGCCCGTTGGGCGGCATAGGGCCGCTGCCTAGGGTATGGGAGGCGCAAATGGCAGAGTCGGTGGCAGGGGACGCCCTGTTCGAGCGTACGGGAAAAGTTTCGTTTGTGCAGGTATTGCCCCATGCACTGCAGCATGTGCTGGCGGCATTCGCGGGTATCGTTACGCCCGCTATCATCATCGCGTCGGTCTGCGGCTTTACCCCTCAAGAGGAAGCCGCCGTCATTCAGGCGTCGCTGGTCCTCTCGGCGCTTGACATTTTCCTTCAACAGTTCCCCATAAAAGGCATCGTCGGCTCGGGCCTGCCCATCGTGATGGGCGCGAGCTTTACCTTCGTGCCGGCACTTAAAGCGGTCGGTCTTGAGCTTGGTTTTGAGGCCGTGCTGGGCGCTCAAGTTATCGGCGGCGCGCTCGTCGTACTCTTCGGTCTTTTGTTTAAGCGCGTGAGCTTTCTGTTCCCAGCTCCGGTGCTCGGTACCGTCATCTTTGTCATTGGCCTGTCGCTGTGCCCGGTTGCCGTGGCGTCCATGGCAGGCGGGGAGGGCGCGGCCGATTTTGGCAGCGTCACCAACTGGACCGTCGCGCTCGTGACGTTTGTCGTCACCTTTATGGTCGGTAACTACGGCAAGGGCGCGCTCAAGCTGGGCAGCATCCTGGCCGGTATCTGCGCAGGTTTTGTCGTTGCGGCGGTGTTGGGCATGGTCGACTTATCGGCTGTCGCGACTGCAAGTTGGTTTGCCCCACCGGCGTTTGGCGCCCATCGTCTGGTGTTCGATCCAGCGGCGTGCGCCGTGGTGGGCGTTGTGGCCATCGTGAACGCCGTGCAGGTTATGGGAGAGTTTGCCGCCGTGTCCTCTGCTGCGCTCGATACCCCCGCGACCGATAGTCAGATCTCGGGCGGATTGATCGCCAATGGTCTCGTCGGTATGCTCTCGGGCTTTTTGGGCGGCGTCCCCACGGCAACCTTTGGCCAGAATGTGGGCATCATCGCCGAGAACAAGGTCGTCAACCGTATGGTCTTTACGCTCGCCGCCGCCATTCTGCTCGTCGCGGGCCTGCTGCCCAAGTGCGCGGCAGTGCTCACGTCCATTCCGCAGCCGGTGATCGGCGGCGCCACCATTGGCGTGTTCGCAACCATCGGCATGAACGGTGTGGTCATGTTTTCCCGCCACGGCCTGTCTCAGCGCGATACCACGCTCATGGGTCTCTCTATCGCCTTTGGCACGGGCATTGAGCGCACGGCCGGCGCGCTTGCCGGCGCTGGATTCCCCGCATGGGTCGACACCGTCTTTGGCGGATCCTCCATTGCCGTCGCCGCACTTGTCGCCGTCGTCCTCAACCTGGTCCTGCCTCGCCAAAAATAACGCCCCATATATGAGTTGCGGTGAAATACGGATTGTTTAAGCCTGTTAGGCCGCCAAACAGTCCCTATTTCACCGCAACTGTTTTTTGGGACCCATTTGTGCGGGGGAGTTGTGGAGTTGTGCAGGCAGACGATGTTTTTCTGGAAATACGCACCCAATGCGCGTATAGTACCGATTGTTTTGTCGGCTCCTGCTGCGTCGAGTCCAAACCGCGAAATGCCATGAGCGGCGCGGATGCAGTCAGGAGGCACGAGGACAACCCACCGTGGCCACGCCCCGTGCTTAAAACCCCAAGAAGGAGTGAACAATGGCAGAAGAGAAGTATGTGCCGCGTCTGAAGGCCAAGTACAACAACGAGGTCAAGCAGCAGCTTCAGGACAAGTTCCAGTACGAGAACGTCATGATGATCCCCAAGTTTGAGAAGATCGTCGTGAACATGGGTGTCGGCGAGGCCGCTACCGATTCCAAGGCCATCGACGGTGCCGTGCGCGACCTGCGCGCCATCACCGGCCAGCAGCCGATGATCACCCGTGCCCGCAAGTCCATCGCTACCTTCCGCCTGCGCGCTGGTATGCCGATCGGCTGCAAGGTTACCCTGCGTGGCGACCGCATGTGGGAGTTCTTCGATCGTCTGACCTCCGTCGCTATCCCCCGTATCCGCGACTTCCGCGGCATCTCCGCCAAGAGCTTCGACGGCCGTGGTAACTTCTCCATGGGCGTCACCGAGCAGCTCATCTTCCCCGAGATCGACTTTGACTCCGTCGATCATCAGCGTGGTATGGACATCACTTTCGTGACCACCGCCAACACCGATGAGGAGGCCAAGGCCCTTCTGGACGCCTTTGGTTTCCCGTTCAAGAAATAGGTTCACCTGCCCTATAAGCGCCGTTCCCACAAGGGGGCGGCGCTTGGGGCGAACAATACTCTATGTGAGGAGGATATAAGTGGCTAAGACATCGATGATCGTCAAGTGCAATCGCAAGCAGAAGTTCTCTACTCGTGAGTACACGCGCTGCCAGCGCTGCGGCCGTCCGCACTCTGTGTACCGCAAGTTCGGCCTGTGCCGTGTCTGCTTCCGCGAGCTTGCACTCAAGGGCGAGCTTCCCGGCGTTAAGAAGGCCAGCTGGTAAGTCACTACCAGCGTTTCAAGCATCCGTTTGGAACAGGGAAAACGTGCTAGTTAGGCTTTGCCGTTAAGGGCGGCGAAGAACCAAGAGCACGTGTTCATCAAGAACGAAGGAGAATCTGTATGAACCTTACAGACCCGATCGCAGATATGCTTACGCGCATTCGTAACGCTAACTCTGTGAACAAGGCCACGGTCTCCATGCCGAGCAGCAAGAAGCTCGTCGAGATCGCTCGTGTTCTGCACGAGGAGGGCTACATCGAGGGCTACGATGTCGAGGACACCGTTCCCCAGAAGACTCTGCACATCACGCTTAAGTATGGTCCCAAGAAGGCTAAGGTCATCAACGGCATCCGCCGCATTTCCAAGCCGGGCCTGCGTAAGTACACCGGCGTTGCCGACATGCCCCGCGTCCGCGGTGGCCTTGGTACCGCCATTATTTCCACCAGCCATGGCGTCATGACCGACCGCGATGCTCGCAAGCACAACGTCGGCGGCGAGATCATCGCTTACGTCTGGTAATTCGCTCGGTAGGTAGAAGGAAAGGAGATCACCGTGTCTCGTATCGGTAATAAGCCTGTCCAGATTCCCGCCGGAGTCGAAGTGGCAGTCAACGGCAACAACGTTGTCGTCAAGGGCCCCAAGGGCCAGCTCGAGCTCGATGTCTATGAGAAGCTCGCTATCAACATCGAGGACAACGTCCTCACCGTTTCCCGTCCCGACGACGAGCGTGAGACCCGTGCCCGCCACGGCCTCACCCGCGCCCTCATCCACAACATGGTTGTTGGCGTTTCCGAGGGCTTCGAGAAGAAGCTCGAGCTCGCCGGCGTCGGTTACCGCGTGCAGCAGAAGGGCAAGAACCTCGAGTTCTCCCTGGGCTTCTCGCACCCCGTGATCGTCGAGGCTCCCGAGGGTATCACCTTCGAGGTTCCCGACAACACCCACGTGAACGTCAAGGGTATCAACAAGCAGCAGGTCGGTCAGATCGCCGCTGAGATTCGCGGCCA
The DNA here is from genome assembly GCF_052121455.1 of Collinsella sp. LCP19S3_D3. Classification (NCBI taxonomy): domain Bacteria; kingdom Bacillati; phylum Actinomycetota; class Coriobacteriia; order Coriobacteriales; family Coriobacteriaceae; genus Collinsella; species Collinsella sp. LCP19S3_D3. The sequence goes on from NZ_JBQKEF010000015.1 coordinate 28,276, forward strand.
TCGTCCTCCCGAGCCTTACAAGGGCAAGGGTATCCACTACGTTGGCGAGCACATCCGCCGCAAGCTGGGTAAGGCCGCCAAGTAGTCGTAACCGACTCACTCGCATAAGACCAGCACCCCGTTAGGTGCTGGCAAGATCAACCTTTTTAGGAGTTTACGTATGAACAAGCATAAGGCGAAGCTGGAAGGCCTCAAGCGTCGTCAGCGTCGTGTTCGCGGCAAGATCTCGGGTACCGCCGAGCGTCCGCGTCTTCGCGTGACCCGTACTAACGCCAACATCTATGCCCAGATTATCGACGACAGCAAGGGCTCCAGCCTGACGCTCGTCTCTGCCTCGACCCTCGAGGCCGAGTTCAAGGGCACCCACACCTCGAACAAGGAGGCTGCGGAGAAGGTCGGTCAGCTCGTTGGCAAGCGTGCCATCGAGGCCGGCATCACCAAGGTCGCCTTCGATCGCGGTGGCCGTATCTACCATGGCCGCGTCAAGGCCCTCGCCGACGGTGCTCGTGCCGCCGGTCTCGAGTTCTAGGAGGTATGTAGCACATGGCTCGTAATCAGAAGCAGCAGCGCGAGGCCTCCGAGTTCGAGGAGCGCGTCGTTTACATCAACCGCGTGTCGAAGACCGTCAAGGGCGGTCGTCGCATGAGCCTCGTCGCTCTCGTCGTCGTTGGCGATGGCAAGGGCAACGTCGGCGTTGGCATGGGCAAGTCCGCTGAGGTGCCCATGGCTATCTCCAAGGCGTCTCTCGATGCCAAGAAGAACATGTTCCACGTGCCGGTGACCGAAGAGGGCACCATTCCGCACGAGGTTATCGGCCACTTTGGTGCCGGCCGCATCATCATCAAGCCCGCTGTCGAGGGTACCGGCGTTATCGCCGGCGGCGCTGTGCGTCCCCTCTTTGAGCTTGCTGGCATCAAGAACGTCCTGTCCAAGTCCCTCGGTACCGACAACGGCCTCAACATCATCAAGGCTGCCGTCGAGGGCCTCAAGGAGCTCTCCAGCCCTGAGGACGTCGCGGCTCGCCGTGGCCTGACGGTCTCCGAGATGTTCGTCGGTAAGGAGAACTAAGCATGGCTGACACCATCAAGATCAAGCAGGTCCGCAGCACCAACGGTTGCAAGCAGGACCAGGTCCGTACTGTCCGTGCCCTCGGTCTCCACAGGATCCGCGAGGTTCGCGAGATTACTGACAACGAGTCCGTCCGCGGCATGATCTTCAAGGTCAAGCACCTTGTCGAGATTGTAGAGGAGTAGCAAATGCAGCTTCACGATCTTACTCCCGCGCCCGGTTCCACCAAGAACCGCAAGCGCGTTGGCCGTGGCAATTCTTCGGGTCACGGCACCACTTCTGGCCGCGGCCAGAAGGGCCAGGGCTCTCGCTCTGGCGGCACCAAGGGTGCCGGCTTCGAGGGTGGCCAGACTCCGCTGGCTATGCGCCTGCCCAAGCTTCCGGGCTTCCGCAACCCCCGTCGTATCGAGTACACCGCTGTTAACGTTGAGCGTCTCGAGCGTAAGTTCGAGGATGGCGCTGTGATCGACGGTGCCGCTCTTAAGGCCGCTCGCATCACCAAGAGCGAGTTCGAGCCCGTCAAGGTGCTCGGCAATGGTGAGCTTACCAAGAAGTTCACGGTCAAGGTCGACAAGGTCAGCGCTTCTGCGCAGGCCAAGATCGAGGCCGCCGGCGGAAAGGTCGAGCTGCCGTGCTAAATGGTCTTAAGAATGCTTTCCGCATCAAAGAACTGCGCGAAAAGATTCTTTTTACCATAGCTATGCTCGTCGTGTACCGCATTGGTGCGCACGTTCCTGTGCCCGGCATTCCCTTCCAGGGGATGCTGGGCCTTTTCTCGACCGATAACAATTCGGTCGCCGCAGGTGCTATGGCCCTCCTGAATCTTTTCTCTGGCGGCGCGTTGAGCTATGTGTCGGTGTTTTCGCTGGGCATCATGCCCTACATCACCAGCTCGATCATCCTCCAGATGCTCCAGGCCGTTGTGCCTTCCCTGCATGAGCTTGCCCGCGAGGGCGAGGTCGGTCAGACCAAGATTACGCAGTATTCGCGTTACCTCACCCTGGCTCTGGCAATCCTCAACTCCGTGGGCTACCTCTTCCTCTTTAAGAGCTTCGGCATCAGCTTTAATGGCGCCGCCGCTCCCGAGATCATCTTCGACCTCATGATCGTCGGCACGCTCACCGCGGGCGCCATGCTGATCATGTGGATTGGTGAGCTCATTACCCAGCGCGGTATCGGCAATGGCATGTCGCTGATCATCTTTGCGAACATCATGGCCGGTCTGCCGCAGGCGATCTTCTCCAGCACCGAGGGCAATGGCGGTGGCATCATCACTATGGTGATCATCTGCGCCATCATCCTGCTGGTTATCCCGCTGATCGTTTTCCTTGAGCGCGGCCAGCGCCGCATTCCTGTCTCCTACGCTAAGCGCGTCGTGGGCCGTCGCATGATGGGTGGCCAGACCACCTACCTGCCCATCAAGGTCAACACCGCGGGTGTCGTGCCGATCATCTTCGCTTCGGCGCTGCTGTACTTCCCGGCTCAGGTTGCCGTGTTCTTCCCCGGCATCGGCTGGATTCAGGCAGTTGCCTCTGCGCTTTCGACCGGTTGGCTCAACTGGGTGCTTAACGTTGTCCTCATCGTGTTCTTCGCGTACTTCTACACCTCCATGGTGTTCAATCCCGATGACACGGCCGACAACCTTAAGAAGCAGGGCGGCTTTATTCCGGGCGTTCGTCCGGGTAGGGCTACCGCGGCCTACATCAAGAACGCGCTCAACAAGATTACGCTTCCCAGCGCTGTCTTTTTGGCGCTCATCGCCATCGTGCCTTCGATCATCTTCTCCTTCACGGGCAATCAGCTGATCCAGGCATTTGGCGGCACGTCCATCCTCATCATGGTCGGCGTCGTGCTCGACACGGTCGACAAGCTCGAAGGCCAGATCAAGATGTATGATTACGATGGATTCTTTAAATAGGCTAGAGGAGGATTGCTCATGAACCTCGTATTGCTCGGAGCTCCGGGTGCCGGTAAGGGCACCGTTGCACAGGAGCTCGTCGCCGAGTTTGGCGTCGCCCACATCTCCACGGGCGACCTGCTGCGTGCTGCCGTCAAGGGTGGCACCGAGCTTGGTATTCAGGCTAAGAAGTACATGGACGCTGGCGAGCTCGTTCCCGACCAGCTCGTGATCGACCTTGTCAAGGAGCGCCTTGCCGCCGATGACGCCCAGCAGGGCTTCATCCTCGACGGCTTCCCGCGCAACACCGCCCAGGCTGTGACGCTCGATTCCGAGCTCTCCACCATGGGTCGCGAGATCGACTGCGCCCTTCTGGTCGACGTTGCCCCCGAGGTCATCATCGATCGTCTGTCTTCGCGTCGCACCTGCCGCGCCTGCGGTTACACCGGCACTGCTGCCGATGTTACCTGCCCCAAATGCGGCGGCGAGATGTATCAGCGCGACGACGATAAGCCCGAGACCATCAAGAACCGTCTCGACGTCTACGAGAAGTCCACGAGCCCGCTTGTCGATTACTATCGTGGCCAGGGTCTGCTCAAGTCGGTCAACGGTGACCAGGCTCGCGAGACCGTATACGGGGATGTCAAAGAGGCCCTCGGTCTATGATTAAGATTAAGTCTGCAACGCAAATCGAGCAGATGAAGAAGGCAGGAGCGCTATCTAAGATGGCGCTCCGCCACGTTGGAGCCATGGTGCGTCCCGGCGTTTCGACTTTTGAGCTCGATCAGCTCGCGGAGCAGATTATCCGCATGCATGGCGGCACCCCGGCCTTTAAGGGTTACGGCGGGTTCCCGGGGACCATTTGCGCATCGATCAACGATGCCGTGGTCCACGGTATTCCCAACCCCGATATGATCCTGCGCGATGGCGATATCATCTCTATCGATACGGGAGCCGTTGTCGACGGTTGGGTTGGCGATAACGCATGGACGTTTTTCGTCGGCACCCCTACGCCCGAGGCCAAGGCCCTGTGCGAGGTCACGCGCGATTGCCTTAAGGCTGCCATTGAGCAGGCTGTTCCCGGTAACCATATCGGGGATGTTGGTTATGCCGTCCAGTCTCTCGCCGAGTCTCACGGTTATGGCGTGCTTCGTGACTATGTGGGTCATGGCATTGGCCGCGTGATGCACGAGGACCCCAACGTTCCTAACTATGGAAAGAAGGGGAGGGGCGTTCGCCTCCAGGCCGGTATGGTCATTGCCATCGAGCCGATGGTAACGATGGGTTCCAACCATGTGAGCACGGGCTCCGACGGTTGGATCGTCACCACCAACGACCACCTGCCCGCCGCGCACTACGAGAACACCGTCGCCATCACCAATGACGGTCCGGTGATTCTCACCACCGATGCGCAAGGATCCTGGTGTTCGCTCCAAGGCGGAGAAATGTAAAAGTCGCCGCCCCCTGATGCCCAACCTCGCCTTTCAATTTCGAAGGCATGACCCCAAGGTCTATGCCTTCTCATTTCAAGGCGATCTTGGGTACCAGGGAACGGCTTTGTTTTACATTTCAAATGTAATAAGTTCACCGTAGTTGTGGAGCCATTACGAAGTTATTACGATGCGTGTATACGTGTTGTAGAATACTCAATCGCTGTCGTTTTCTAGAGAAAGATGATTGCTTGTGAAGAAGGAAGACGCAATTGAGCTCGAGGGTACGGTAAAGGAACCGTTGCCTAATGCCATGTTTAAGGTCGAGCTCGAGAACGGTCATTCGGTTCTGTGCAACATTTCTGGCAAGATTCGAATGAATTACATCCGTATTCTCCCCGGTGACAGGGTTGTCGTGGAGCTTTCCCCGTACGACCTGACCCGCGGCCGCATCACCTATCGCTACAAATAGCGGCACGCATACACACACTCTATTTCCGACTGCAGGCTTAGCTCAACCTACGGTCGGATTGTGTGTGAAGACCAGCCATAGTTTTAAACGCCTGCGGCTGGGCGAGTAGATAGTAGGGAAGTAGTTTGAGCGCTACCGAAAGGAAGAACGATGAAGGTACGTCCTTCGGTCAAGAAGATGTGCGATAAGTGCAAAATCATTAGGCGCCATGGCAAGGTCCTCGTCATTTGCGAGAACCCCCGTCATAAGCAGCGTCAGGGTTAAGAGAGGAGACTACGTTGGCCCGTATTAATGGTGTCGACCTCCCGCGTGAGAAGCGCGTTGAGATCGGTCTGACCTACATTTACGGCATCGGCCGCACCACTGCGACGAAAATCTGCGTCGAGTGCAACGTTAACGTGGATACGCGCGTTAAGGACCTCACCGAGGATGAGGTTAACGCCATCCGCGAGTATATCGACAAGAACCAGATCATGGTTGAGGGCGACCTCCGCCGTGAGCGCAACCAGAACGTCAAGCGCCTTATGGACATCGGCTGCAACCGCGGCCTTCGTCACCGCAAGGGCCTCCCGGTCCGCGGCCAGCGCACCCACACTAACGCTCGTACCCGCAAGGGCCCGAAGCGTCAGATCGGTGCTAAGAAGAAGAAATAAGGAGCGCTAGATAGATGGCTACTGCTAAGAAGAACGTTCGCGCTGCCCGTCTGAAGCGCGCGGACCGTAAGAACATTTCCGTGGGCCAGGCTCACATCCGTTCTACGTTCAATAACACGATCGTTTCGATCACCGATCCCCAGGGCAACGTCATTTCCTGGAAGTCGGCTGGCCAGGTGGGCTTCAAGGGCTCCCGTAAGTCCACGCCGTTCGCTGCCCAGATGGCTGCCGAGGCTGCTGCCAAGCAGGCCATGGAGCACGGTATGAAGAAGGTTTCCGTCTTCGTCAAGGGCCCCGGCTCCGGTCGTGAGACCGCCATCCGCTCCCTCCAGGCTGCTGGCCTCGAGGTCTCGAGCATTCAGGACAAGACCCCCATCCCGCACAACGGCTGCCGCCCCAAGAAGCGTCGCCGCGTGTAACTGAAAGGATCGTATCAATATGGCAATCGACAGGACTCCTGTTCTTAAGCGCTGCCGTCAGCTCGGGATCGATCCCGCTGAGCTCGGTTACAGCAGCAAGAAGGAATCTATCCGTCAGCCCAAGCGCCGTCGCAAGGAATCTGAGTACGGCATGCAGCTGCGCGAGAAGCAGAAGGTCAAGTTCATCTATGGCGTTCTGGAGAAGCAGTTCCACGGCTACTTCAACAAGGCCCGTAAGATGAACGGCGTCACCGGTGAGAACCTCATGATCATCCTTGAGTCTCGCCTCGACAACGTTGTTTTTCGTCTTGGCTTCGCTCGCACCCGTAAAGAGGCTCGCCAGTCCGTCCGCCACGGTCACTTCACCGTGAACGGCAAGCGCGTGGACATCCCGTCCTACCGCGTCAAGGCCGGCGACATCGTCGCTGTCGGCGAGAAGTTCCGTGACCTCCTCCCCATCAAGGAGGCTCTGATTTCCTCCGAGCGCTTTGAGGTCCCTGGCTGGCTTGAGGTCGATATCGAGAAGCTGTCTGGTAACGTGCTCGCTCTGCCGACGCGTGAGCAGATCAGCGGTGATATCAACGAGCAGCTCATCGTCGAGCTCTACTCTAAGTAGTCCATCCGGGCTGCTGAGGCTGGAGGTAATACATGTCAGAATTCATTAGGCCTCAGGTTCAGGTCGAAGAGATCAACGAGACGTCTGCTCGTGTCTCCGTCGAGCCGCTCGAGCGCGGTTACGGCGATACGCTGGGCAACTCCTTGCGTCGCGTTCTTCTGTCCTCGCTCGAGGGTGCCGCCGTCGAGGCTATTCAGATCGATGGTGCGCAGCACGAGTTCATGACCATCCCTAACATGGTCGAGGATGTCACTGACATCGTCCTGAATGTCAAGGGTCTTGTCTTCAGGGCTCTCGGCACGACCGACGAGGCGACCGCCACCATCTCGGTTGACGGCCCCTGCGAGGTCACCGGTGCGGACTTCTTTATTCCGTCCGAGTTTGAGTTGGTCAACCCCGAGCAGCACATCGCTACGCTCACCGAGGGTGGCCATCTCACCATGAGCATGCGCATCGGCTATGGCCGCGGCTATGTCTCTGGCGAGGCCAACAAGCGCGACAACGATCCCATCGGTGTGATCCACGTCGACTCGCTGTACTCGCCGGTATCCCGTTGCGCCAAGCTCGTTGAGGCTTGCCGTGTCGGTCAGCACACCGACTACGACCGCCTTGTCCTCGAGATCGAGACCAACGGCTCCATCGCCCCGCGCGACGCCGTGGTCCAGGCCGCCAATATCATCAACCAGCATATGGCTGCCTTTATGAACCTTGCCGAGACCCCCGAGGTCGAGGAGGAGGTTTCGATCTTCGCTCCCGAGGTCACCAACGACAACGCCGAGCTGGACAAGCAGATCGAGGATCTGGACCTTTCTGTCCGTTCCTACAACTGCCTTAAGCGTGCCAGCATTCACTCGGTCCGTCAGCTCGTTGAGTTCTCGGAGAACGATCTTCTGAACATCCGCAACTTCGGTGTTAAGTCGATCGAGGAAGTGAAGGACAAGCTTGAGTCCATGGGCCTGAGCCTGAAGGCTTAATGCTTCGCATATTTGAGGAGAAACTAGACCATGCGTCACAACGTTAAGAAGGGCCTGAAGCTCGGCACCGATGCGAGCCACACCAAGGCCATGAAGAAGAGCCTGGCCAAGGCCCTCTTCGAGAACGACCGCATCAAGACCACCGAGACCCGCGCTAAGGCGCTGCGTTCGGTTGTCGAACCGATCATCACCTGGGCCAAGAAGGGCGACCTGCACTCTCGTCGTCTGGCTATCGCCAAGCTCGGTGATAAGCAGCTCGTTGCCGAGATCTTCGACAAGGCTGCTCAGGGCATGTGGCAGGATCGCAACGGCGGTTACACCCGCATCATGAAGCTCGGTAACCGTAAGGGCGACAACGCTCCCATCGTTATCATGGAGCTCGTCACCGAGCCTTGCACGCCCAAGGCCAAGAAGGCTGCTCCGGCCCCCAAGAAGGCCGCTGCTCCCAAGAAGGTCGAGGCTGTCGAGGAGACCGCTGCCGAGGAGGCTCCTGCTGAGGAGACCGCTGAGTAGACAATTCGTCTGCATAGGCTATATTCGAGGGGTACGTTCGCGTACCCCTCTTTTTTTGTCACGATATCGTTGTTTGTTTGTTGGGAGCGCCCATGACCGCGCCGTCTGATTTCAATTTGACTCCAGAGCTCGATGCCACGTTGGTGTTTCGTGTTGCCTATGACGGCTCGTCCTATAGCGGATTTGCCGAGCAGCCGGGGCAGACGACGGTTGCCGGAGAGCTGCGTCTTGCCATAGAGACGCTCTTGCGCCGTTCAGTCGATTTGACATGTGCCGGGCGCACCGATGCAGGGGTGCATGCGGTGGCCCAATACATCAGCGTGCCCGTTACGGATGCTGAGCTCGCTTTAACGCGCCGCAGGTGGCTGCGAGCTATGGACGCGCTGCTGCCCAAAGATATCGCCGTTAATGAGGTCTACAAGGCCCGTAAGGGCTTTTCTGCGCGTTTCGACGCACGTTCTCGGACCTATACCTACCGCATTGCCGATCGCGATGCGCGTCCGGTGCTATCGCGTGGTGCGGTATGGTGGCATCGTTATCCTTTGGACGTGGATGCGATGGCAGCCGCCTGCCCAGCGCTTTTGGGCGAACAGGACTTTAAGAGCTTTTGTAAGGTCGCTTCTGCCGTGGGCAAGCCAACGCATCGTTGCGTGATGCGTGCCGAGTTTGGCCACGAGGTCGCCTTTGGCGAGGATATCCTCACGTTTACCATCGAGGCCAATGCGTTTTTGCATTCGATGGTGCGCACCATCGTGGGAACGCTCGTCGAGATCGGCATGCATCGCCGCGATCCCGAGTGGATGCGCGAGGTGATTGACGCTTGCGATCGTACTGCTGCGGGTCCCACGGCGCCGGCGTGCGGCCTTACCTTTATGGGCGTAGATTATGACCCCACCGAGCTCGTCGCGCTCGAATAGGTGAGAAGCGAGAGCCATCTAAGTATGCTGCTCGTGTGGGCGAGCCGTGTGCAACATCTGTTCTTGGCGTGCAGCGCATCAGGCGACTCATTGCGTTTATTGCCGGGGTGTACCATGAACGGCAGTTGATTATTGCTGTCGAGAGGATGGATAACTTGCTTCGACGTGGCTCGCTTCCGCGACTTTCGGTGATCCTTGTTGTGGAGGGTTCGCCCAGCTACGCGATGCGTGCACTCGAAAGCGTCCAAAACCAAGACCTCTACGATATGCAGATTGTCGTTGCATGTCGCAACGCTGCGCCGGGCGTTCGTCATTCGCTCGATGTTGCCGCGGGCAGAGATATTCACATCGATTTGATAGACGTTGACGATCCGTCGAGCGGAGCTTGCCTTCGCGAGGGTTTTGCCGCTTCGCGCGGGGCCCACATTATCGCTATGAGCGCCGACGAGTGGTTTGCGCCGCACGCGTTTTTGGCAATGCTCGATGTCGCTTGTGAGACCTCGGCAGATATCGTATTTCCCTCGGTGTCGCTCGATCGCTACGATACGCATCGGGAACGCCATTCTCGTATGTTGGACGCGCAATCCATTGCCCTTGCCGACGATGGAGACCGGGCTTTAGGCCTGGCCAAGCTGGTCGAGAGCGGTCTGGTTTGTCGACATTCCGGCGTGATGTATGAACGCTCCCTGTTTGAGTTGTGTCTTCAGCATGCCGAGTCGTATCGTGCGATCGCCTTTTTGGCGCCTGCCCTTTCGCATGCGGAACGCGTATTTGGGTGCGCCGAAGCTTGTTTCCATACGGCCGCGCCATCGGTTGCGGATTCATTCGACCCCACCATGTTCTCGCGACTTTCCGACGACGCCAAGGCGCTTGAAGAGCTTTGCGTGCCATTTGACGCAATAGATGACGATAACCATCTAAAGCTGGCCTGCCAACGGTTTTACTATGGCCGCTTGGTTGCTTGTATCGAGAATTTGTGCCTGAGCCCCCATGGGGTGTCTTCAATTGAGCGCACGGCACGATTGCGTGATATGCTCAACGACGTGCGGACCCGCCAGATGGCGGTGGCCCTTAAGGGAGAGCGCCGAGACCTTGGGCTTTTGTTTGGGCCGATTGCCAACGTTAAGCCTATGCGCTGCGTTATGTATGCGCATCTGGCTGCTTTTTTGAACAGAACGGGCGCAAGGATAGCCTAGCTGTGTCATATTCGAAAATAATTTGCATAGAATTGTTTCGAAATGCGTTCTTATTCACAAATAGCCTCAAATAGCGCTAAACTATTCAATCACTGATAGATTGTCTTCGCCATCTATGGAGTGAGGTTTTATATGGCTAAAAAACGCAACGGGCGCCAGGATGCCATCAGAGATATCGTGCGCAATAAAGACGTGCGTACGCAGCGCGTGCTGGTGGACGAACTCCGCGCCATGGGCTTTGATTGCACGCAGGCGACGGTTTCGCGTGACATCGCCGATATGGGGCTGCGCAAACTGCCCGAGGGCATCTATGTTCTGGCTGAGGACCTGCACCTGCAGCGCATGGTCTCCGAGCTGGTTACCGGTGTGTTGCGCACCGACAACCTGGTTATGATTAAGGCTCAGCCCGGCACCGCCTCGGGCATTGCCGCGGCTGTCGATGCGGCCGAGCTGCCCGATGTGCTCGGATCGCTTGCCGGCAATGACACGATTTTGGTTATCGCTCAGACTGCCGAGGATGGCGAACGCCTCGAAGCGCTGATTAACAAGCTCAGCGCCGCGCGTAAATAGCTTTACGCGCGTATACAACGCCAGCTAAGACGGTGGAAATACAGGGGCGTCGGTTTTGAGCCGACGCCCTATTTGTGACGGTGCTATCGTGGCATCTCGATTGCGCGCGATATGCCATGTATGTCCCAGCAAAAAGCGCCCGAGCATTTGAGCTGCTCGGGCGCTTTGATATCTACTGACCTGTGGAGGGATCGGGGGTCGGGCTAGGGCTGGGATCGGGGGTCGGGCCAGGGTCGGGGCTGGGGCTGGGATCGGGGCTGGGGCTGGGGTCGGGAGTAGGGGTGGTACTGCCGCCATCGCCTTCGCCGCCGGTGTTACCGCCCTCGTTGCCGCTCCCGCCGGTGGTCTCCGTCTCTTCTTCCTCGTCTTCGTCCTTATCCTCGTCCTCTTCCTTCTTCTTGTTGTTTGTGCCGTAGAACTTCCAGACGTTATTGTTCTTGTACGTGGGAGCCGTTCCGGTCGGGAACTCCTCGCGCTCGGCGCCCGCAAGAACGGTGTTCATGAACTTCTTAAAGACGGGCAGGTTGGTGCTGTCGCCCAGCAGGTCCGAACCGTACTTTTGGATGGGAATCTCGCCTGCGGAATAACCGGTCCACAGGGCGCATGCCAGTTGCGGCGTGTAGCCGCAGAACCACAGGTTGGTGGTGTTGTCAGTGGTGCCCGTCTTGCCGGCATAGGGCTGGTTGACGCTCAGCGCGCCGGCGGCACCCGTGCCGCTGCCCTGCATGACGCCGGATAGAACGTCGGTAACCGCGGCAGCCTCACCTTCGGTGAGCACCCGCGTGGGATTGTCAGTGTGCTGGTACAGAACCGAGCCGGTACGCGAGTCGATCTCGGTGATGGCGATCGGCTGGCGATAATAGCCGCCGTTGGCAAAAGCGGCGTAGGCCGATGCCATCTCGAGCGGTGAGATGGACCCGGTGCCGAGCGTCATGACGGGAACGTCCTCGATATTGTCCTTGGCGGGATCGATGCCGAGCTTTTTGACGAGCGACATGATCTTGTCATTGCCGATGGCTTCGGCCACCTGAATATAGCCGGTGTTGGATGAGTATGCCGTTGCCTGCTTAAGCGTGATGTTGCCATAGCTCTGTTTGCCATAGTTTTGCACCTCGGTCGTGGTGCCCTTGGCCTTGAGTGGCGAGTTGCAGTTGAGAATGACGTTGGGGTTCATGCCGTTTTGGATGGCAGTTGCCAGCGTAAAGGCCTTAAACGTGGAGCCCACGGGGCGCTTTGCCGTAGCGTGGTTCACGTGATTCTCGTCGGCGTTGTAGTCGTAGCCGCCCACCATGCACTTGATGTAGCCGGTCTTGGGGTCAACGACAACCATGCCCATGTCCAGGCCATCGAGCGAAAGCGTGTCGAGCTGTGAGCGCACAGCCTCCTCGGCCACCTGCTGCATGGTGGGGTCGATGGTGGTCTTAACAGTCAGGCCACCCTTAAAGAGTACGTCGGTGGAGAACTCCTGCTCGAGCAGCTGCTTGACGTAGGAGACAAAGTAGGGCTGTGAGTATACGTCGACGCCGCTGCCCGAGATCTCGGTCACGTTGAGGGTGATGGGCTCAGCCTGCGCGGCATCGTGCTCTTCCTGCGTGATGTGGCCCAGGCGCAGCATGTTGTCGAGCACCTTATTGCGGCGGGAAAGCGCCAGGTCGGGATTGACCGTGGGGTCGTACTGTGAAGGCGAGTTGGGCAGACCGATGAGCAGCGCGGCCTCGCTCAGGGTGAGGTCGGAAGCACTCTTGGAGAGGTAGGTCTCGGCGGCGGCCTCGATGCCATAGGCGCCGTGGCCATAGTAAATGGTGTTGAGGTACATCATGAGGATCTCGTCTTTGGAGTACATGTCCTCCATCTTGATGGCGATATAGGCCTCGCGCACCTTACGCTCGATGGTCGAGTCGAACTGCTCCTCCTGCAGGATGGTGTTGCGCACCAGCTGCTGGGTGATGGTCGAGGCTCCTTCGTGGCCGCCGGCAAGGGTTGCCACCGAGGCACGCGCGATGCCCAAGAGGTCGATGCCGCCGTGCTCGTAGAAACGCTCGTCCTCGACGTCGATCGTGCCCTGCAGGACGTACGGGGAGACCTGGTCCTTGGTGATGGACTTGCGGTTTTGGGTATAGAAGCTGGCGATCTTGTTGCCGTTGCAGTCAACAATCTCGGTAGGCTCGCTGACCAGGTAGGCGTTGGCGTCGGTGTAGTCGGGCAGGTCGGACAGCCAGCGGTTGACGTTGCCGATCATGCCGATGCCAAATGCTACGCCCGCGATGAGCAAAAAGCCCAAAAGCGAAAGCAGGATGACGGGCAGAGCGTGCGTCTTAGAGCGACCGTGTCCCTGTCGTTGGCGAGGACCCATATGTTGACCTCCAAGTATGTCGTGCCAGGCGGCGGGTATGCGTCGGGCAGGATGGACATAAGTTATTACACGATAAACCAATCGAGCCGCGCGAAGCCTCGTGTATGCTGGTTGACGGCAATTAACAGAGTGATTGCATACCTTGGTAAGGAGTTTGCCGATGGCGATTTGGGCGACTGAGCCTAGCAGACAATGCGGGAATGGGACGCCAACATCGGGGCTGGCACTGCCCGAGCTGTTGGCTCCGGCTGGCGGGCTCAATCAGATGCTCGCCGCGATCGCGGCAGGTGCCGATGCCATTTATGCCGGGTTGAGCGGATTTAACGCCCGCGTGAGTGCGCACGGGTTTAGTGATGACGAATTTGCGCGCGGGTGTGCCGTGGCGCACGCTCATGGTGCGCGCGTGTACGTGACGCTCAACGTATTCGTGTTCGACGACGAGCTGTCCGAAGCCGTGGCACTGGGGGCACATGCGCATGCGCTGGGCGCCGATGCACTGATCGTGGCAGATGCGGGCCTAGCCCGCGCGCTGCATGCGGCAATTCCGGGGGTCGAGATTCATCTGTCCACCCAAGCGGGTGTCCATAGCAAGGGCGCCGTGCGTTTGGCGGCTGACGAGCTGGGGGTCGAGCGCGTGACGACGGCGCGCGAGCTGACCGTGGCAGAGATTGCGACGCTCTGCGCTACCGGTGTGCCCATCGAGGTGTTCTGCCATGGCGCCATATGCATTGGCTATTCGGGCGCGTGCGAGTTTTCGGCCCTGCGGCGCGGACGGTCGGCGATGCGTGGCGACTGCACGCAGCCGTGCCGCCTGGCATACGATTTGGTGGATGAGGCTGGGGAGAGCGTCGTTGCCGTCGAAGGCGATCGTCTGCTCTGCCCGCGTGACTATCTGGGCATTGCTCATTTACCCGAGCTTGTTGCTGCCGGGGTGGCGTCGCTCAAGATCGAGGGGCGTATGAAGAACCCCGACTACGTCTACAACGTGGTGCGGGCGTGGCGCCGGGCGCTCGATATGCTGCGTGATGGCGCGTGGGATCCCGATGCCGTGCAGGCGCTCGAACGTGAGCTGGGAAGATCGTTTAACCGCGGGTTTACCGACGCGTATCTGCGAGGCCGCTCGGGCGCGGAGCTTATGAGTTTTGAACGCGCGATCAACCAGGGCGTGCGTGTGGGCCGTTTGGTTGCCGTGGGACACGAGGAAGTGACCGTCGAGCTCGATGCCGCCGTGGCGGCGGGCGATACGCTCGAGATCAGGTTTTACCCGGGCGCCGACGCGCGTCCCGATGTACCTAAACGCTGGCCGCAGGTTCCCTGCCCGGTGGATGCCGCGGCGGGGGAGCGCATCGTTGTCCATTGCAAGCGCAAGGTCGACGCGGGCTGCGAAGTGTATCTGATTCGCAGCGCTGGTGTGCTTGAGCAAACGGCGGCGGCGCTGGAGCGCATGCGGGCCGAGGCCGATGCGGCCGTGCTTGCGAAACGCGCTGTCGAGACGCTGCCGTTTGCGGGCGTTCTGATGGATAGCGGAACGCAGCCGGAAGAACCTGCAGAGTCTGTCGCCGCTCGCTTGGTCTTTGCCTGGCAGCTGATGGAGCAGGACCCGAACGAAGAGCTCGACCTGTCCGGTGCGACTGTTGTGCTCGACGAGGTCTGCCGTGTGGGCGATATCGAGCGCACTCGGTCGCTCATGCAGCGCGCCGGCCGCATCGTCTGTCGTAATCTGGGACAAGTGGCGATAGCTCGCGAACTGCGCGTCGTCTTTGACGTGGCAGCGCCGGTGTTCTGTGCGAACCGGGCAACGCTCGCCTGGTTGCGAGGGCTTGGGGCGCAGCGCGTGTTTTTGCCTGCCGAACTTGTCGCTCACGATGCGAAACGCGTTGCCGAGCTTGCCGCCTGTCCTGGCGTCCTGGGCCCCGTCGATACCGATCGTCCCGAGCTTATGGTGTGCGAGCACTGCCTGCTGACCGCCGAGGGCGTCTGTGCCACCGATGCGACGGGACAGGCCTGTTGCCGCGACTGCTTGCGTCGCCGGCAGACGCGCTATCTGGTTGAGCGCGACGGTACACGTTTGCCAGTTGCCATCGACGCATGCGGCAGGACGAGGATTTTCCTGTCGTAGGTGCCGCGTCGCGTCAGTTTGTTATCATATGAGAGTTTATGGACTTCCAGCACCGCCGTTTTCGGCGAGGGTGCTATAGCAAAAGGAGGATACCCAATGCTGTCTGTTGACGAGCAAATGCGTATCATCACCTCGGGCGCCGCGAAGATCGTCCCCGAGGCCGACCTTCGTAAGAAGCTTGAGAAGGGTGAGCCCCTCAACATCAAGCTCGGCGTCGATCCCACCAGTCCCGACCTGCACCTGGGCCACGCCGTGCCCCTGCGCAAGATGCGCCAGTTCCAGGACCTGGGCCATAACGTCACCCTGATCATCGGCAACGGTACCGCGCTGATCGGCGATCCTTCGGGCAAGAACTCCACCCGCCCGCAGCTTTCTCAGGAGCAGATCGAGGCCAACGCCGAGACTTACGTGAGCCAGGCCATGAAGATCTTGGACCCCGAGAAGACCACCATCGTGCACAACGGCGACTGGATCTTGTCGATGGACCTGGCCGGTCTGCTGCAGGTGTGCTCCAAGTTCACCGTCGCCCGCATTCTTGAGCGCGATGACTTTACCAAGCGCTATCAGTCCCAGACGCCGATCGCCCTGCACGAGTTCCTGTATCCCGTGATGCAGGCATACGATTCGGTCATGATCAAGGCTGACGTGGAGATGGGCGGCACCGACCAGCTTTTCAACCTGCTCGCCGGCCGTGAGCTCATGGAGAAGATGGGCATGGAGCCGCAGATCGCGCTCACCATGCCGCTGCTCGAGGGCACCGATGGCGTCCGTAAGATGTCCAAGTCCTATGGCAACTACATCGGTCTGACCGACGCGCCCAAGGATATGTTCGGCAAGACTATGTCCATCCCCGACGAGATGATCGGCAAGTACTACCGCCTGGCGAGCTCGCTCACCCCGGCCGAGGTCGACAAGATCGACGCTGCCCTGGCCGATGGCTCTGCCGATCCCTATGAGCTCAAGCGCGCTCTGGGCCGCGACCTGTGCGACACCTACCACGGCGCCGGTGCCGGCGACGAGGCCCAGGCCGAGTTCGACCGTGTGTTCAAGGAGGGCCAGCTTGCCGACTTCCCCGAGAAGCACGTTGAGCTGACTGTAAACGACGAGGGCCAGATTTACCTTGCCGGCCTGCTCAAGGACCTGGGTCTTTCGGCCAGCGCCGGTCAGGCTCGTCGCGACATTGACGGCGGCGGTGTCAAGATCAACGGCAAGGCCGTGGCTCCCAAGAGCTACAACATCGACCCCAGTGCCCTCAAGCTGGGCGACACCCTTTCCGTGGGCAAGCGCAAGGGCTTTAAGTTGGTCTAACGAGCAAGTTGACCTCACAAGTGCAACAAGGCCGCAGCCGGGATTTCCGACTGCGGCCTTTTTGGCGCTTAGGGATGATCCTTTTGTGCCGGCACTTTGGGACACTCCTTGTCAGTGGTGCAAAGAAGCCTGTCCCCATTGCGCCAAGTGGTGTGTGCCGTTAAGCAGAGGGGCGTATTGCTGGCCCATCGTTTGGGCATACAATGGCTATTGGCTTGCTGCGGTGAAGGTCTGTCCGCTCCGCAGCTTTTTTCTACGGTTAAAGGAGTATGTATGTCCGTTGAGGTCATGAGGTCTGTGATCGATGCCGCCGAGGGCCGCGTGCCCGTCGACACACTGTTTGCCAACGCACAGATCGTTGATGTGTACGGTCAGCGCGTGGCGCCCGGTAGCGTCGCCGTCAAGGACGGCGTGATTGTCGGTGTTCTCTACGATGGTCGAGATGACGCTGCTGGCACGTACGAGGCAGCTGAGGTTATCGACTGTCAGGGTCGCTATCTCGCACCCGGCTTTATCGACGGACATCTGCATATCGAGTCCTCGAACATCCGTCCCGCCGAGTATGCGCGCATGGCGGCGACGCGTGGCACCACCACCGCTATTGCCGACAGCCACGAGATCGCTAACGTTTCCGGCCTAGACGGCCTGCGCTTTATGATTGAGGACGGTTGTCGCGCGCCCATCTCCATCAAGTACATGATGCCTTCGTGCGTGCCCGCACTGCCCGACGAGCAGGCCGGTGCCGTCATCACTGCTGCCGATATGCAGGCGTTTTTTGCCGAGCATCCGGGCGACGTCTTTGGTCTGGGCGAAATGATGAACCTGCCGGGTGTCTTTATGGCCGACCCCGAGACCTGCGCTCGCATCGATGCTGCCAACCAGACACCGTCCAAGCAGGTTGACGGTCATGCTCCGCTTGTTGCCGGCAAGGATCTCAACGCCTATGCCGCGGCGGGTATTATCGCCGACCACGAGTCGACGATTCCCGAGGAAGCGCTCGACAAGCTATCCCGCGGCATGTATGTCATGCTGCGCGAGGGCACCTGCAGCCATGATCTTGCCAACCTGTCGCCTATGCTGCTGGAAAACCCCGCCCGTGCCCGCCGCTGCTGCTTCGCGACCGATGACCGCGCTCCCTCCGATGCACTTTCGACCGGCATGATCGACAATGCCTGCCGCGTGGCTATCGAGGCCGGCATCGACCCGGTGGTCGCCATCTCCATGGCGTCCCTTTCCACGGCCGAGGCCTTTGGCCTGGACCACGGCTGTCGTGACCCGCATGAGCTCCGCGGCGCCATCGCTCCGGGCAAGCGTGCCGACCTGCTGGTGCTCAACGATCTGACGTTTGCCACGGCCCCGCATCGCGTATATGCCGCCGGTGCTCTGGTGGCGCAGGATGGCACCTTTGTGGGCGAGATCGCACCCGAGATGGCTGAGGTTGCAGCCCTTGCCGATGAGCTGCGCGCCTCTGTTAAGCTGCCGAAGCTTTCGCTCGACGTTTTCGACTATGCCTTTAAGCCGGGCGAGGCTGTGATTGACGTGGTGCCGGGTAAGGCCATCACGGGTATGGCTCGCCCCGAGAGCGCCGAGGGCCTGCGCCGCATTATGCTGATTGAGCGCCATGGCCGCGGCGTGTCGCTGCAAGCCGAGGGCGTCGACGGCGACGGCCCCGCTGGCCTGGGCCTGGTCGGCAAGCATATCGGTCGCGGCTGGGTGCGCGGTTTCACCATCACCGGTGGCGCCATTGCCTCCACAATCGGCCACGACTCGCACAACGTGTGCGTGGTGGGCGACAACGCCGCCGATATGATGGCTGCTGTTGAGGCCGTGGGCCAGGGCGGTCACGTGCTGGTGCGCAACGGCGAGGTCGTGGCGCGCATTCCGCTGGCGCTCGGTGGCCTGATGAGCGAGGGCACGGCCGAGGATGTCGCGGCGCAGCACGACGACTTTATGGTCAAGGCGCGCGCCATGGGTATTGAGCCGCCGCTCGACCCCATCATGGGCATCATCTTCCTGCCCCTGCCGGTCATCCCGACGCTCCGCATCCGCCCCGAGGGCATGTTCGACGTCACGACCTTCACCTACGCCGACTAGTCATCGGGGACGTTCTTAAACGACTAGTCGCTGGGGACACTCTTTGGCGTGTCGCCTGACGCCGCGACCGTGGGCTCTCTGGCGCGCGTGAGCTATTTGCCAGGTCTATGTAACGTTTATGACTGCGGGGTCTTATTTGAGCTCCCTTTGGGTACGTTGGAATCGGATACACGTTCGATTCCAGCAAGCCCGAAGGGAGCTTTTCTATGTTTAAGCTGATTGCATCCGATATGGACGGCACGTTGCTTGACGAAAACGGCCAGGTGCCTCCCGAGACCTACGAACTGATTTTGGCGCTACGCGAGCATGGCGTGCATTTTGCCGCATCGTCAGGCCGCCGCTACGATCGCCTGTGCGAGTTCTTTGCGCCCGTTCGCGACAAAATGGACTTTGTCGCAGCTAACGGTGCCCAGGTCTACGCCGACGGCAAAATGGTAGGCCGTGAGGTGTATTCGCACCTGGCGATTCGAAAGCTAGCCCAGGCCGTCGCGACGTTTCCCAATCTGCATCTTGCGCTCTTTGACCGAACCAAGTCCTTCTTGCTCGATGACGAGAGTAAGTTCGTGCGCGAGGTGGATAAGGACCTTCCCAATGCCGAGCGCATTTGGGAGCTGCCCGATCCCAGCGTAAATATCATCAAGGCGAGTATCTTTTGCGATGATGGTGCCGTTATGGACAGCGCTTACGTACTGCAGCGCGAGCTCGGCCAGTTCTTTACCTTTGCGCCTTCGGGCAACGCGTGGATCGATGCCATGCAGCCCGGTGTGTCGAAGGCCTCGGGCATCGCACAGCTCATGGAGCACTATGGCGTCGAACGCGACGAGGTCATGGCTTTTGGCGACTCGATGAACGACTACGAGATCATTCGCTTTGTCGGCACGGGCTGCGCGATGGAAAACGCGCGCCCCGCGCTCAAGGCAGTCGCCGATCGCGTGGTGGGGTGCAACCGCGACCACGCCGTCCAGCAGGAGCTCCGTCGCGTGCTGGAGAGTCTCGCCTAATTCGGCAGATGGGGACAGTCCTTGCAGCGCCCCGCGAAGAGTGCCCCCAACGACTACTGTGACCAGGGTAGCTAAAAAAGCCCCGTCCCAAATTAGCTACCCTGCCGGGTTGCTGCTGCTAGGCGAGGGCGGCCATGATGGTGTGGGCGACGCCGTCGTGGTCGTTGTCGTGTTCGGTGATGGCGTCGGCGGCCTTGCGGTCCTCGGGCTCGGCGTTGATCATGGCCATGCCGTGGCCCGCCGCCTGCAGCATGGGTATGTCGTTGATGTTGTCGCCGAACGCCCAGGCGTCGGCGAGAGGCTCGCCCAGATGCCCACATAGCCAAGCCAATGCCGTTCCCTTGGTGGCGCCCCCGCCCATGACCTCGATATTCATGGCGTACGAACGCGTGACCTCAATGCCTTCGAGTGTGTCGAGCGCCGCCACGATAGCATCGCGGTCGGCTGAGTCGTGCCAGTACATGGCGATGCGTTCGAGCACCTCGACCTCGTCGATTTTGCTGTCGATATCCATGTCGATCGGCGTTCGCGTGCGCTTGAGCGAAGCCGCGATGTGAGGATCTCCGCCGCAGAATTCGTCCAGGCGCGTGTAGAGCGAGCGGGGGAGGAAGCACCGCCCGTCCGCGAAGATATCGAAGGTCACATCGTGGCCGGCGGCAATGCTATGGACGCGGTGGGCGATGGCGCGGTCGAGCGGTCGGCTCAATATGCGCGTGGCGCGTGAGGCATCGGTGGGCACATCCTCGTCGAGCTGCCAGACGCTAGCGCCATTGGCGCAGACTGCGTAGTGCACGGCAGGATGGGCGAGGATGGCCTCAAAGACGCCCGACAGCGGACGCCCCGTGCACGGTACAAACTCAATGCCGCGACGTGCGAGCTCGTCGAGCATCGTCCAGGTGGCGTCGCTCATCTGCTTGTCACTCGTCAACAGTGTTCCATCCATATCGGAAAAAACAAGAGGCTTCGGTAGTTTGTGTGACAAGGGGCTAGCCTAGGCAGCAACGCTCTTCGCTCCCTTCACGCCCTTCTTCCTCGCCTTCACCGGGCGACCCGGGAGCTGGGGCTGGC
>NZ_JBQKEF010000016.1:0-48487 GCF_052121455.1 Collinsella sp. LCP19S3_D3
GATGCGTCGGTCGTCGCCGCCGAGGACCGGGCGGTGAAACTGCTCGCGCGCAGGATATCCGAGAACTCGGCGGAGATCTCCGCCCTGCTCGAGGGCGACGATACCTACCGAAGCCTCCTGACGGTGCCGGGCATCGGGCCCAAAACCGCTTCCGAGCTTGCGATCTCCATCGACATCGAAGACTTCCCCAGTCACGACAGGCTCGCGTCGTACTGCGGCTTGGCGCCGCGCAACCGCCAGTCGGGAACCTCGATCTCCTCGGTGACGGCATCGCGCCAAGGCAACAAGAGGCTGAAGAACCTGCTCATATTCTCATGCAACTGCCTTACCCGGACAGAGGGGAGATGGGGCGACTACTACACCAGGTGCCGAGGGCGGGGCATGTCGCACGGCAAGGCGCTCAAGGCGCTGGCGCGAAAGAGACTGAAGGTCATCTACGCGGTCATGCGAGACAGGGTGCCTTACGCAGCCTAGCCGAAACGCACCGAGCAGACTGAAGCCCACCGGCCTAATGGCTTGGCGTCAGCATGCCGCGATCCGGTCGCACGGAGAGCATTTCCCAGTTGACAAAACTATAGGAACACCCCCCTCATGCGCCAGGGGATTGATTAGAGCTCGCAGGCAATCTTGTAGCCGTCGCCGATGGCGTCGCGGATGTTGCCGCACTTGTTGGCATCGCCCAACACGTGGGTGGCAACGCCGGCAGCAGCAAGGTCGTCGGCCAACTTGGTATTGGGACGATAGCCCATGGCAAGCACCAGCGTATCGGCATCGGCGATGGTGTGGACCTCGCCGTCCTTCTCGTAGCTGATAGTGTCCTCGGTAATCTCGGTCACCTTGGCCTCGGTCAGCACGTGAACGCCCTTTGAGAGCATGCGCGTGATGAGCACCGCGCGACCGGCACCACCCTCGTTGGCGGCGAGCGTCTTGGTCATCTCGATGACGGTGACGTCGCGGTTGGCCGGCGACAGGTCGTTGACCAACGGGGCCAGGTAATCGGCCGTCTCGCAGCCAACGGTGCCGCCACCCACGATGACGATCTTCTTGCCCGGGAAAGCCTTGCCGCCCAACAGGTCGTCAGCCGTCATAACCTGCTTAAAGCCCTGCATGAAGGCCGGGGCGATAGGCTCGGCGCCATAGGCCAGGACGACCTCGTAGCCGGCGTAGTCACGCTGAATGTCCTCGGCAGTAAGCTCGGTGCCAAAGACGCACTTTACGCCGGCCTCGGCCAGGCGACGGTACTGATACTTGATCACGCGGGTGAGTTCCTGCTTTGCCGGCGGAACGGCTGCGATGCGCATCTCGCCGCCCGGCTCGTCCTGCTTATCCACGAGCACCACGTTATGACCGCGTTTGGCGGCAATGTAGGCTGCCTCCATGCCCGCGGGACCGGCGCCCACAACCAGTACGTTCTTGGCCTCGGCGGCGGGCTCGTAGCCAGCCTCGTCGCGCTCCACGTCCGGGTTGACGGTGCAGGAGATGCGCTTG
Source organism: Collinsella sp. LCP19S3_D3 (assembly GCF_052121455.1). NCBI lineage: Bacteria > Bacillati > Actinomycetota > Coriobacteriia > Coriobacteriales > Coriobacteriaceae > Collinsella > Collinsella sp. LCP19S3_D3. The sequence goes on from NZ_JBQKEF010000016.1 coordinate 1,489, forward strand.
CCAAACATAATGCCGTTCAGGCAACGCAGGCAACCGATGCAGGGACGGATGTCGTCGGCGTTGCCAGCGGCTGCCTTGTTGCAGAACTCGGCATCGCACAGATTGGCGCGGCCCATCATACAGATGTCGGCCGCGCCGTCCTCAATCAGCTCCTCGGCGATCCAGGCCTCGTTAATGCGTCCGACGGTGGCGACGGGAATGTTGACGTGCTTTTTAATCTCGCGCGAGCAGGCGGCGTGCGAGGCCTGCTGGGTACCGGCGGCGGGAATCGCAGAGCCGCGCTTGATGGTGGTGCCGCCCGACACGTGAATCATGTCGACGCCGGCCTTTTCCAGGCGACGCGAGACGTAGATCATGTCGTTGAGGGTCAGGCCGCCATCGGTGTACTCATCGCCCGAGATGCGGACGTCGATGATAAAGTCCTTGCCGCAGCGCTCGCGAATCTCGGCGATGACCTCGAGCAAGAAGCGCATACGGGCGTCGAGCGAGCCGCCGTACTCGTCGGTACGCTTGTTGTAGAGCGGAGTCAAAAAGCCGCCGAGCATGCCGTGGGCGTGTGCCGCATGGACCTCGACGCCATCGACACCGGCCCTCTGCATACGTACGGCAGCGTCGCCAAACTGATGCGTGAGCTCGTGAATCTCATCGACCGTGATAGGACGCGGTGCCTCGCGGGCATAGGACGGGCCCACAAAGGACGGAGCGATCAGGCGCGGCGTGCCCGGAATGTTAAAGGCCATGTAGGCGGGGTGGAAGAGCTGCGGCATGATCTTGCAGCCATACTCGTGGACGGCCGCGGCGAGCTTTTCCCAGCCGGGGATAAACGTGTCGTCGTAGCAGCACATGTCACCCGGCAGATAGGTATAGGTGGGCTCAACCGTCACGACCTCGGTAATGATGAGGCCCACGCCGCCCTTGGCACGGGCACGGTAATGATCGACCAAGTCGTCGGTCACATAGCCGTGATCGGCTAGGTTGGTAGATACCGGCGGCATAAAGACGCGGTTCTTGACCTCGGTCGTACCGACCTTGATCGGGCTAAAGAGCATCGGGTAGGCACAGGACTCCATACAGGGTTCCTTTCGTTTGAGCCGCTCGGCGGCAGTTGCTAACACACCTATCGTATCAGCAGCTGCCGTATCTGCAGTCATACATGCCCAAGCGCCGGTCGGCTAATGAATACCGCGACCCAAGTCTTCGGCGATTTTGTCTACGCCCTTAAGTGCAGCGCACGTCTTTTTGTTGGAGCAATGCCCCGTGCAAACGCCACCCTGAGCGCAGTCGGCGCAGGTGCCCTTGCGGTAGATGCGCACGCACACGGCGACAAACGCAACGCCGATAACAGCCAGTACAACAATATCGATAGGTGCCATAGCAAGCCTCCTTTAGTTAACCATCACTTACTTTACCCCATTCTCCACCTACCAAAAAGGGACAGGTTTATTTTGGTCGGTTTTATCTGCGGAAACGCCACATCTTACTTCTGGAGCAAAGCAATCTGTCCCCCATTACGCCAAAAAGCCCGAGTGTCGCTGGGACACCCGGGCTCGTGGAAAGGGGCTAATCCTTATTCGGACTTAAGCGGAAACTGCGGCGGAAGCAGTGCTGGTCTCGTCCTCGTCGGTCCACGCATGCGCAGGGATAGGACGGAAGATCTGGAAGAGCATCGCAACGAGCAGCACGATGGCCACAATCGTCCAGATACCAAACTGCCCCAGAACAAGCAGGTTGTAGAACTGGTTGATGAACAGGCCGATCACCCAAGCGAAGGCGCACTCGTAACCGATGGCAATCGCGGTCCACTTGTCGGAGTCCATCTGGTTGCGGATAGTACCCATGGCGGCAAAACACGGAGCGCACAGCAGGTTGAACGCGCCAAAGGCAACGCAAGCGCCCATGGTGGGGAACATACCGGCAAACGCAGTCCACAGGCTCGGGTCGGTCTCGGCGGCGTCAGCCACGGACAGCAGCGAGCCGGCGGTGGCGACGACGTTCTCCTTAGCCACAAGGCCCGAGACGGTCAGCGCAGTTGCCTGCCAGGTGCTAAAGCCGAGCGGAGCGAAGATCCAAGCGACCAGGTTACCGAGCATGGCAAGCACGGAGTAGTCCATGAACTCCTCGGAGATGCCGTCCATTGCAGGCAGGAAGCCAAAGGAACCGTTGTAGCTTCCAAAGTTGGAGAGGAACCAAACCACGACGGTGGATGCGAAGATGACCGTGCCGGCCTTCTTGATAAAGGCCCAGCAGCGCTCCCACACGTGCAGTGCCCAAGAGCGGATCGCCGGGAAGTGGTAGGCAGGAAGCTCCATAACGAACGGCGTCGGGCGACCGGCGAAGAGCTTGGTCTTCTTGAGCATAAGGCCCGAGGCGATGACGGCGAAGACGCCCAGGAAGTAGAAGAGCGGGCTGATCCACGCGGCGGTGGTGGAAGAATCGCCGATGATGGAACCCATGAGCAGGGCGATGATCGGCAGCTTGGCGCCACAGGGAATAAACGTGGTGGTCATGACCGTCATGCGGCGGTCCTTCTCGTTCTCGATGGTCTTGGTGGCCATGACGCCGGGGACGCCGCAGCCCGAGGACACGAGCATGGGGATAAAGGACTTACCGGACAGGCCAAAGCGGCGGAACACGCGGTCCATGATAAAGGCGACGCGGGCCATATAGCCGCAGTCCTCCAGGAAGGACAGCATGACGAACAGCAGGAACATCTGCGGGACGAAGCCGAAGATAGCGCCCAAACCGCCGACGATGCCGTCGCAGACCAGCGAATCGACCAGGCCACCGTCTTCGGTGCCACCCGCCACAAGGGCATCGTGCACCACGGTGGTGATACCCGGGACATAGGGGCCGTACTGCGCTGGGTCAACCGAGTCGGCATCGTTGCCCGCAGCCTCGACGGCTGCATCGTAGGCGTCGCGGCCCTGACCGAGCACATACCAACCGTCGGTACCGAAGAGCTGGTCGTTGGTGAAGTCGGTCACCGTGCCACCTAAGGTGGAAACGGCGATGTAGTACACGCAGAACATGATGACCACAAAGATCGGCAGGCCCAGGATACGGTTGGTAACCACACGGTCGATCTTCTCGGAGGTGCTCATCTTGGCCGGAGCCTTGGTGAGGCACTCGTCGATGATGTGCGCGATGACGCCATAGCGCTCACCGGTAATGATGGACTCGGCGTCGTCATCGCAGTCCTGCTCGCACTGGGCGACCAGCTCTTCCACGCGAGCGGCCTTCTCCTTGGTGAGGTTGATGAGCTTGCAGGCGTCCGCATCACGCTCAAACAGCTTGACGGCATAATAGCGACGCTTGTTAGCGGGAACGCTCGCCGGCAGGTTGTTTTCGATGTGGTCCAGAACGTCCTCGATGGAGGAATCGAACTTGTGCTCCGGCACCTGGCCCTTGGAAGCAGCGGACTTCTTAACCTGCTCGAACAGTTCCTTAATACCCTTGTTCTTAAGGGCCGAAATCATCATGACCGGACAGCCGAGCTTCTTGGAGAGCTTGTCCGTGTCGATCTTGTCGCCGTTCTTCTCGACCAAGTCGGCCATGTTAAGGGCAACGACCACGGGTAGGCCGGTCTCGATAACCTGAAGCGCCAGGTACAGGTTGCGCTCGAGGTTGGTGGCGTCGACCACCTGAACGACGACATCGGGCTCGCCGCTCATGAGGTAATCGCGTGAGCATTGCTCCTCGGGGCTGTAGGGGGAAAGCGAGTAGATGCCGGGGAGGTCCGTGATGGTAACGTTCTTGTCGCTTAGGAGCTTGGCCTCCTTTTTCTCAACCGTGACGCCGGGCCAGTTGCCAACGTAGCCGTTGGCGCCGGTGATTAGGTTGAAAAGCGTGGTCTTGCCGCAGTTGGGGTTACCCGCCAGCGCGACATGGATCTGAGAATCCGCCATTCAATCCTTCTTCCTTGTGAGCCCGCGCTGCTTTCTCCGCGCGGGCTGGATAATGTGCTTCAAAGTTGCTGCATTAAGTTAGAAATATCTAACTTAATCTGCAGAAATAAACGTCGTGGGCCCTTACTGGACCTCGACGACGGCCGCCTCCTCCTTGCGGATGGAAAGCTCGTAGCCGCGCACGTTGATCTCGACCGGATCACCGAGCGGTGCAACCTTCACGACCTTGAACGAAGTGCCCTTGATGAGCCCCAGATCCATAAGGTGGCGGCGAAGCGCACCCTCACCGTGAAGATTGACGATGGTAGAGCTCTCGCCCACCTTAACGTCACCCAACGTCTTCATCCTCTTGTCCCCCTTTCGGTTTTTATGAAATGCTGCGGATTAACCGACGGTCATGATGTGCATGGCAACCTTGGAATCGATGCCAAAGCGTGCTCCCAGCACCGTGACGATGATATTGGCGCCACTCGAGCTCACCACGTGGATCTCGCTGCCCTCGACAAAGCCGAGGTCCTTGAGGTGGTGCTTCATGTCCTCATTGCCCTTTACACGAGACACGTGCACGGTTTCGCCCGCCTTTACCATCGAAAGCGGCATGGCCGGCATCTGCGGTCCGCAAGACATGAGTGAGCTCCTAACATCGGTTCGTCCTCAACATCGACGCGGTAAAAGTTAACCACGTCTATGTTCGAAATAGTAAACTAACACGCGGTTAACTTTTTGGAAAGGATCTCTATTCAGTTTTCGAAAAAGTTTCCCATATTAAACAAAGGCACCGCAAAGACGGTCTCTTTGCGGTGCCTTGTCATACCAATGTATGCAACAGAGGGGACTCTCCCCTTTTTCACATTGTTCCGCTTAGAGCGAGAGGTTTCTGATCGACGTGACGCACGAGGCCTCATCCACGCCCGAAACGCGAAAGACGACGCTCTCGCCACACTCACCATAGAGGGCCATGAGTCCCATGATATCGCGGCCATCCGTGTGGCGATCGCCGATGCTGACCGACACGTCACTACGATGCTTGGCGATAATGTCATAGAGAAGCGCAACCGGGCGGGCATGTAGTCCCAACGGATCTTTAATCGTCTTTGTAAACTCGACCATGTCCCCTCCCGCAGCATCGCACATTTGGCCGGCCAAACCCAGCCACGTGGTAGTTATTGTAGCGTTAGATGCTTGTCGAGAGCGGGACGGAAACCACATCCCACTTCGAGTGTCAACGATGGGACACAGTTTCCGCCAGAAGGCTCAACCGGAAACTGTGCCCCATTATTTTGCCGAATTCTGGGCCGCGCTTTCCCAGAGGACCCCCTTTGGGAAAGCGCGGCCCATTCTGGACGCAGATTCCGGGACGCACTTTCCGCGACGTCCGGTCACCCTATGCCCTCGCAACGCCCGCGCATAAAAAACGAGGGAAGGCACGCGTCCTTCCCTCGTTAGAGACAATATGTAGCCGCTCGCCTACATCAAGCGCAGGCTGACGTCCTTGAGCTGGGCGCCGGAAACGGCACTCGGGGCGCCCGACATAAGGTCGGAGCCGCTGGCCGTCTTGGGGAACGCCATGACGTCGCGGATAGAATCGGAGCCGGTAAGCAGCATGCACACGCGGTCCAGACCCAGGGCAAAACCGCCCATCGGGGGCGCACCAAACTTGAGCGCCTCCATGAGGAAGCCAAACTGCGACTCGGCGCGCTCCTCGGTAAAGCCCAGGAGCTTGAGCATGGACATCTGCATCTCGGCGTTATGGATGCGCATGCCACCGCCGCCGGCCTCAAAACCGTCCATGACAAAGTCGTAGGTGCAGGAACCGGCAGCCAACGGGTCGGCCTCGATCTTGGCGATGTCGGTCTCGGTCGGCAGAGTGAACGGCTGGTGCTCGGCTGCATAGGCCTTGCGGTCCTCATCCCAGTGGAACAGCGGGAAGTTGACGACCCACAGGAAGTCGTGCCCCTCGCGTTTGATCTCGAGTGCGTTGGCCATGTGAGAGCGCATGCCGCCCAGGATCTCGTCAGAGAGCAGGCGCGGGCCGGCGGCGAACATCACGAGGTCGCCAGGCTCGACGTTCATGCGCTCGCGCAGAGCCACCATCTCCTCGTCCGAGAAGAACTTGACGATGGGGCTGTTGATGGAGCCGTCCTCGCGGAAAGCGATCCAGGCCAGACCCTTGGCGCCAAACGTGGAGGCCACGCCGGCGAGCTTATCGATCTTGGCACGTGCCCAGGCACCGGCGCCCTTGGCGTTGATGGCCTTGACGACAGAGCCCTCCTCGTTTGCGGCAGTCGCAAAGACCTTGAACTTGGAGTTGGCAAAGATGTCGGTCAGATCGACCAGATGCATGCCATAGCGGGTATCGGGCTTGTCGGAGCCATAGGTGTCCATGACCTCCCAGTAGTCCATGCGACGCAGCGGCGTGGGCATCTCGACACCCATGCGACCGAAGGCGTCGGCCAAGACCTCTTCGAGTGCGCTCATGACGTCGTTCTGGTCCACGAAGGACATCTCGATATCGACCTGGGTGAACTCGGGCTGACGGTCGGCACGCAAGTCCTCGTCGCGGAAGCACTTGGCAACCTGGTAGTAGCGCTCGACGCCACCGACCATGAGCAGCTGCTTTAGGAGCTGCGGGGACTGCGGCAGGGCGTAGAAGTTGCCCGGCTGGATACGGCTGGGAACGATGAAGTCGCGGGCGCCCTCGGGCGTAGACTTGAACAGGGAGGGCGTCTCGACCTCCATGAACTCACGGTTGTGAAGCGCCTCGCGAATGGCAAAGGTGAAGTCGGAGCGCAGCTTGAGGTTGGCCATCATCTCGGGACGACGGAGATCCAGATAGCGATAGCGCAGACGGGTGTCCTCGCTGGTCTCGATGCCGTCCTCGATCTGGAACGGCGGGGTGACGGAGGTGTTGAGCACCTCGGCGTGGTCGGTCAGGACCTCGATCTCGCCGGTCGCGAGCTTGGCGTTGGTGGTTTCCTCGCCACGGGCGCGCACGACGCCGTGAATCTTGATGGGCCACTCGGGACGCATGGTCTCGGCGATCTTAAAGGCATCGCCGTCGGAGTGCTCGGGGTCGAAGGTAAGCTGCGTGATGCCCTCGCGGTCGCGAAGGTCGCAGAAAATAAGGCCGCCGTGGTCGCGGCGACGGCTCACCCAACCGGTGAGGGTGACCTCTTCGCCCACGTTCTCGCGGCGAAGCTCGCCGCAGGTACGGGTGTGCATGGAATGCTCGTCGATGGGACGGGTCTGGCTCATACCAGTGATCCTCCTTTATGGATCTGTGCCGCCCCGTGTCGTTCCGGGCGGCGTCGTACAGATTTGCCCAGCCTGCGTAAACCGCGCAGCCGGACATGGCGTTCTATCTTATCGCACCCGCGCCGATGTACCGCGAAAAAGTGGCTCCCGCTCAAAGACTTGACGGAGACGAAACAATTGGCGCGGCCTGGCCGTCGCCAAGGCGCGCCGCGTGCGACAATGTGCCTACAATACAACCGCACTCGGAAAGGCCCACCATGACTGCACACCTCATCGTTATGGATATCGATTCCACGCTCATCAACCAGGAGGTCATCGACCTGTTGGGCGAGGAGGCAGGCGTGGGCGGGCAAGTTGCGCGGATCACCGAACGCGCCATGCGCGGCGAGCTCGACTTTAAGCAGGCGCTCGAGGAGCGCGTGGGGCTGCTTGCCGGCCTGGACGAGAGCGTTTTCGAGCGCACCTTTGAGCGCGTGACGTTTACCCCCGGCGCACTGGAGCTTGTGCGATCGGCGCACAGCAAGGGCTGGAAGGTCGGCGTGGTAAGCGGCGGCTTCCACGAGGTCGCCGACAAGATCGTAGCTGCCGCGGGCATCGATTTTTGCCTGGCCAACCGCCTGGAGGTCGTAGACGGCAAGCTCACGGGCAAGCTGGCGGCAGACATTGTGACCAAGGAATCCAAGCTTATCCAGCTGCTGGATTGGGCGGTTGAGTGCGGTGTCGATATGGCCCATACCGTGGCGATCGGCGACGGCGCCAACGACATCCCCATGATTCAGGCCGCGGGCACGGGCATCGCATTTTGCGCCAAGCCCAAGACGCGCGAAGCCGCCCCGTTTGCCATCGACGAGCGCAACCTGATGCTCGCCATGGACATCATCCTGCGTGACTAGCCGATCCATCTAACAACAGAATCAAATCCCCTATATCTAGTTTCCGAACAATTTTGTCTTAGTGTTCGGAAACATACCCTTTGAGTGCTAGACTTTGCGCCGTCGAAGGGAAGATATATGGATAAGCGAGATCTTGAGCAGTTACTGAGCGATGTTGCCGACGGAGCAGTCACCCCAGCAGTCGCCCTTACGCGCATCCAAACGGCGCCAACCGCCGATCTGGGTTTTGCGCAGCTCGATCTTTCGCGCGGGGTGCGCCAGGGGGCCGGTGAGGTTGTCTACGGCGCCGGCAAAACCGCCGAGCAGATTGCCGCCATTATCAAAGCGCTGCGCGATGCCGGTCAGGAGCGCATCCTAGTCACGCGCTTGGACGCCGAGAAGGCAACCCGTACCTCGGAGCTTCTCGACAACGGGATCGACCTGGGATATGTCCCGAACGCCCAGCTCGCCCTCGTAGGCGGCAAGCCCTCCCCTACCGGTAACGGACGCATCGTTGTCGCCTGCGCCGGCACGAGCGACTTGCCCGTCGCCGAAGAAGCCGCGTTGACGGCCGAGTTCTACGGCAACGAGGTCGACCGCCTCTACGACGTAGGTGTCGCCGGCCTGCACCGTCTGCTCGCGCATGCCGAGGAACTTGCCCAGGCACAGGTGGTCATCGCCATCGCCGGCATGGAGGGCGCGCTGGCGAGCGTTATCGGCGGCCTGGTGAGCTGTCCGGTCATTGCCGTTCCCACCAGCGTGGGCTACGGCGCGAGCTTTGGTGGCGTAGCCGCGCTGCTCGCCATGCTCAACTCCTGCGCCAGCGGCGTTTCGGTCGTCAATATCGACAATGGCTTTGGTGCCGCCTACCAGGCAAGTCTTATCAATCATCTGTGCGCCGGAACACCCTGCGCCCGTTAAGGAGCATTCCATGTCCAACCATCAGCATACGCTTATCATCGACGGCACCTCGGGCATCAGCGGCGATATGACCGTCGCGGCCCTGCTCGACCTGGGCGCCAGCGAGGAGCACCTGCGCGAACAGCTCGCCACGCTGCCGGTCGACGGCTTTACGATCGCCGTCACGCGTGCAAACAAGCATGGCATCGACGCCTGCGACTTTGACGTTCAGCTGGCAGAGGAGCTCGAGAACCACGACCACGACATGGCCTGGCTCTTTGGCAACGAAGCAGCTGCCGAGCACACGCACGAGCATGAGCACCACCATCATGACCATGGCGGACATGAACACGAACACTGCCACGAGCATACGCACGAGCATGACCATGAGGCTCACGGCCATGGCCACGAGGACCATCGCCACGCCCACCACCATCACCACCGTTCTTTGGCGGACGTCACCGCCATCATCGACGGCTCACAGCTAAGCGATGGTGCCAAGCGTCGCGCGCTCGCCATCTTTACCGCGCTCGCCGCCGCCGAGGCCAAAGCTCACGGCAAAACGCCCGACACCGTCCTGTTCCACGAGGTGGGCGCCATCGACTCCATCGTCGACGTCTGCTCGGTCGCCATCTGCCTCGACGACCTGGGCATTGAGGATGTTGTGGTCGAGTCGCTCTCCGAGGGCCACGGCACCATCCGCTGCGCCCACGGCCTCATGCCCATTCCCGTCCCCGCTGTCGTCAACCTGTGCCAGGCAGGCAATATCGCCCTCACGCCTGCACCGGTCGCCGGCGAGCTCGTGACGCCAACGGGTGCCGCCATCGTCACCGCGCTGCGCACGTCCGACCAACTGCCCTCACGCTACCACATCGAAGCCGTCGGCTACGGCGCCGGCAAACGCCCCTACGAGGGTTGCTCCGGCACGCTCCGCTGTCTGCTCGTTCACGCGGACGCATAGCCATGGATGCCCGCAAGGCAAAAAGCCGCGCTGCCATCGTTGCGGCGTTCTCCGAGCTCCTGCGCGAAGAGGACTACGGCAAGATTGCCGTCGGCGACATCATCGCTCGCGCCCATGTGGGTCGGGCAACGTTCTACGGCCTCTTCAAGAGCAAAGATGACCTGCTCGCTGAGTTCGTGTGCGATATCTGCACCCATGCCCTCGACGATGACGGTACACCCCTCAATGACCCGCTCGTACAGGTCGAACATATCCTCAACAACCTCTGGGATCGTCGTCAGGGCGTACGCGCCCTCGTAGCCGGCGCCGGCTCGCGCGTCTTCGCCGACTGCCTCCGCAAGACCATCATGTCGCGCGCAGCCGAAACCGTCCCTGTCGACCCCGCAGGCCCCGCCAGCACCATGGATCGCAACTTCCTCCTCCACCACATAGCCTCAAGCTTCGTAGCCACCGTCCAATGGTGGGCCTGGCACAACTTCCAAGCCGACAAGGCCGACGTAGCCAAAGACTACCTCTCAGCCATAAAACCCCTCTTCACCTAAGTAAGAGGCTCATCCCAGAGCATTGCCCCAACCCAAGGCGCCCGCGCATCCCAACGTGTCACTCGCACTTCAACGCCCCCCCCAACAGCGACAAGCCCCTCCCATCCAAATTCAGAAATATGTTGGGTTGCTTGTACGAACGCAACAAAGACCCCTCAGCTGTCCGCATGGGGTGACTTCCCAGCGCATTCCACAGGACGAAAGAACCCCCGCCGCACGAAGTGCGCAGCGGGGGTTCTTTCATGTCCGAGGACGCGCTGGGAAGTCACCCCATGCGGACAGCGGACAACTATGTGACCTTGGACTAGAACATGCCCAAGAAACCGTGCACAAACAGCGCGGCCAGAGCGGCACCGATAAACGGAGCGATGCCAGGAACGAGCAGGCCGTACTTCCAGTTGTTGTCAGCCTTGTTCTTAATCGGCAGCACCTGATAGGCCATGCGAGGACCAAGGTCGCGTGCCTGGTTCATGGCGAAGCCGGTGATGCCACCCATGCCCATGCCAACGGCCCAAACGATCAGGCCGACGCAGATAGCGAGCATCAGAACGTTCTCGCCGGCGCGGCTAGCGGCAGCAAGGATGGCGCTGATGAACACAAAGGTGCAGATAGCCTCACAGAAGAAGTTGCGGGCATAGTTCGTGCCCTCGGTGGTGGGGTTGGTCGAGAAGATGTTGCGCTGGGCAATGGGGTCGACGACGCCCTCGGAAGCCTTGAACTCATCGGTATACATAAACCAAGCGATTACGGCGCCCACAAAGCCGCCGAGCATATCGGCAATCATGAAGGGGATGCAGCTGCTCCACGGCACCAGACCGACGATGCACTGGGCAAGCACCATAGCCGGGTTCATGCACACGGCGCCGCCAAAGACAAACAGGCAGACCGAGATGCCAAAAGACCAGGTGGTGATGGCAAACATGTGGCCGGAGCCCTGATACTTGGTGCCCTTAAGCACGGTATCGCAGTGTACGCCCACGCCAAAGATGATCATGAGGGCCGTTGCGCCGAATTCGCAGAGAAGTTTGGTAAGCATAAAACCTTATCTTTCTTGTCGGTTACAAACGATTCGTTTAGGCCGCGCGCTAGTGCTGAGCGACGACAACGCCCAGGCCATCGGGAATGACGGCTACCTTGGCATCGGCACCCTTCATTTCAAAGGCGAGCTTGAGCGCCTCCTCGAGGGTGTTGACCGGCGTCATATGCATATCCTTGAGCATCTGGTGATCGCACAGGTCGGTGACCATGATCACAGGGTGATGCGCCAGGATGCGGGCAAAGATCTGGCTCGTCCACTGGTCGGGCAGGGTCTCGTCCTTAGGACGGTCGATGCAGGCGCGCTCAAACTCTGCCGGATCGTTGTCAGCGATGTTGTGATAGAAGCCCTCGCCACCGTGACCATCGGCGCAACCGGCGACATCGATGATCACGCCGCCCTCGGGAAGTGTGGCCTCGGCAGCGCACATGCCCTTCACGGCCTGATAGACGTTCTGATCGAGCGGATAGCCACCGTTGGTGGTGATGGCAATCTCGCACTCGACGGGCTCAACGCCGGCAAGACTCTTCACGAACTCGCAGCCGGCCTCGTGCGCCTTGTGAATGTCGCCGGCAAAGGAGCCGATGACCTCGTGCTTGCCGTTGAGCACCACGTTGAGCACAAAGGCAAGGTGAGCCATCTCGGCAGCGGCAAACATGTCCTCGCTCACGTGGTTGTGGCACAGGTTGCCGGCGCGCGAATGGGAATCGTTCACAAACTGGCCGTTGTGGTTGTACATGATGGTCTTGTAGCTGGCGATGCCGGGCAGCACGGACTTGCGGCTGCCAGAAAAACCGGCAAAGAAGTGCGGCTCAATAAAGCCCTCGGCAAGCAGTAGATCGCAATCGGCGGCAATCTTGTTGATGATGCACTCGCCACCAGAAGGCAGGGTGCCAATCTTTTCCATCATGCTGTCGTCGGTCGCGACGTGCATGACAATTTCCTCGTTGGCAACGATCTCCTCGCCATACTTGTTGACGAGTTCCTCGTGCGTCGATGGACGATGCATACCCGTAGCAACCAGAATGCGAACGCGCGCCTCAGGCGCAGCGGAGTGGATGTGATGCAGCAGAATAGGCATCGTCACACGCGAGGGAACGGGGCGCGTATGGTCGGAGCTAATGATAACGATATCCTTCTTGCCAGCGCAAAGCTCCTCGAGCGAAGGCGATCCATAAGGGTTGGCAAGCGACTCCTCTACCAGCTCTTCCTGCGATTTTGCAGTCTTAAACTCGTTTTGGTGACCTTCCATCACACCCGCGAAGTTCTTATCCTCGAGCTCCAGATGCAATGTCTTGTGGTCAAACGGCAGTTCACATTCAAACAATGACGAGCGCCCTCTTCCTTTCAACTGACACACTAGATAAACCGTTGGAAGGATACGCCGCTCACCGAAAAACGCCACCGTCCACCGAGTCGTTAACACAACGTTCATATTTGACCCACAATAAAACGGCCGCGATCCCAAGAGGGACCGCGGCCTCCTGTCAAAGAAGCTATGGGCAGGGTGGATTACGCAGCGCCGAGGCAAACATCAATCCTGTGGCATGCGCGTGTAAGCTATCTTGCATAAATAGGTCAATATACTGCATAGAATGACGCATTGGGTTTCGAACCGCAACATGGTAGCCCCCTCCGGAGCGTGCATTTTTGCGAGTATTCAGCATCGCAAGATAAGATTTTCGTGTCAAAAGTCTTTCAAAAGGTAGATCGTCCTCATGACTCGTCCCATCTGGATAACATGCGGCGAGAAACCAGCCATATATGAGCATCGCCAAGGCCCAATTGTCTTGCAAAATCATCAACAAAGGCAGCGAGGGCCGGCTATGGCCTTATGCATCGATCTTTGGCTGCTGAAAACTCCGTTTTTTGCACGTCGCCCCAGGCACCACCCTCACCCAGCGGCCTTCCGCCGAAGCTGGACATCGCAGGGCCCGCCATCAGTTTACTTTTAGGCACACTCCGCAGGACGCAAGAAGCCCTCGCCGCACGAAGTGCGCAGCGAGGGCTTCTTGCATGTCCGAGGACGTGCCTAAAAGTAAACTGATGGAGGGCCCGGACGACTGCAGGGCTATCGATTACCCCGTGTTCTGCAGACCTGCCGAGACGCCGGTCACAGTCGAAAGAATCAGGCTCATGTACTCGGCCTTCTTCTCCTCGGCCATCTCGTCCTGGTTCATACGCACCTCGCGGAGGGCGCGGACCTGGGCGATGGACAGGGCGTCGACGTAGGGGTTACGCACGCGAACGGCACAGCCGAGCACGCGACGACGCTGCAGCGGCCACTCGTCACCGACGATGGCAAGGACCCACTTACGGGTGAGCTGCATCTCGGTAAAGACCTTCTTGGACAGATCATCGCGGTCGCCCAGATGCAGATACATCTTGGCAATGCGCTGATCGGTCTTAGCAATCGACATCTCGATGTTATCGATAAAGGTGCGGAAGAACGGCCACTCCTGGTAGGCAGCCTTGAGCTGGTCAAGATCGCCCAGCTGCTCGCAGGCGGTGCCCAGGCCGTACCAAGCGGCCAGGTTAATGCGTGCCTGGCTCCAGCTGAAAATCCACGGAATGGTACGCAGGTCGTCGAGCGACTTGGCACCCAAGCCGCGCTTGGCGGGACGCGAGCCAATCGGCAGCAGACCGACCTCGGTCAGCGGCGTCACAGTCGAGAACCACGGTGCAAAGTCCTCGGTGTTCAGCAGGTCCAGATAGCGCTCGTGGCTTGCGGCGTTGAGTTTCTCGGCCATATCCCAGAACTTCTGCGTGGTCTCGGTGTTGGTCTTCTCGACGCTCGGGGCCGACTGCAAAAGCGTTGCGGCGGCAACGGACTCAACATGGCGCTGAGCCAGCGTGCGGTTGCCGTAACGGGCAAAGATGACCTCACCCTGCTCGGTGAGCTTAAAGAAGCAGTTGACCGAACCCTTGGGCTGCGCCAGTACGGCTTTGTTGGCCGGGCCGCCACCACGGCCCACGGCGCCGCCGCGACCGTGCATGAGCACCAGGTCGATATCGTTCTTCTCGGCCCACTTGGCGATGCGCTCCTGCGCGGAGTGCAGCGCAAGCATGGCCGTGGTAGGACCGGCATCCTTGGAGGAGTCGGAGTAACCCAGCATAACCTCCATGCGGCGGTTGGTCTGGGCAAGACGCTTCTGCACCACGGGCAGCGTAAGCATCTGGTCGAGCACGTCAACACAGCCCTCGAGGTCCTCGAGCTGCTCGAACAGCGGGATCACGTCGAGCTCGGGAACGTCCTCCTCGTGTGCGAAGGACAGGTGGGCCAGCTCAAAGACGTCGGCCACATGCTGGGCACTCTTGGTAAACGAGATGATGTAGCGGTGTGCCATCTTCTTACCGTAGCGCTTTTGGATGGAGCCGATAGCGCGGAAGGTGTCGATGACCTCGCGCGTCATGGGCTGCAGGTCGCCATGGATACCGTTTTCGTGGATATCCTTAAGGGCGCGGGCATGCACCACGGAGTGCTGACGGAACTCCATCTCGACCATATGGAAGCCGAAGGACTCGACCTGCCAGATGATGGTCTGCACCGGGCCGTAGGCGGCGCGGACGGCACCGCAGGCAGCCAGCGAACGCTGGACGACGCGCAAGTCATCCAGGAACTCGTCGGCGCTGTGATACATGGTGTCGGTGATACGGCGTACGGTGGCGTTCAGACGGTCGGCCATGACGAGCATGACGGCGCGATGCGGCTCGTGCTCGGAGATAAGCTCGGCGCGGGCCGTGTAATGCGCACTCATCTCGACCTGATGATTCCACAGGTTGATGAGCTCGGCAGACGGCTTGCTGTAGGTGGCCTCGAGCGTGAGGTTGCGGCCGATGCGGCGGCACTTGTCCTCGAGCTTGAGCACCATGTGGGTGAAGTACTTGGCGGCGACCTCACGGCTCACCTTGGCGGTAACGTTGGGGTTACCGTCGCGGTCGGAACCGATCCAGCTGCCGGGATGGAAGAACGCCGGGCACAGCGGCGGCACGGTACCGGCCTTGTCACCCAGCACCCAGTCGTCAAAGCGACGATAGATGACGGGGATGACGTCGAACAGCGTGTTATCGAAGATGTCGATGATGGTATCGGCTTCCTCGACCGGCGTGGGCTTCTTGAGCGCGATGGGGCTCGTACGCACCAGGGCGTCGATCTCCTGCAGCATATGGCGCTCGTTCTCCACCAGGTCGGAGCCGCCCAGACGCGGACGCTCCTCCAGCAGGTTAGAGATACGGCGAATCTTGCCCTCGACGGCCTTGCGACGGGCCTCGGTGGGATGCGCGGTAAAGACGGGATGGAACTCAAGCTTGCCGAGCAGCTCGTTGGCGCCCTCGACACCCATCTCATCCACCAGCTGGTGATAGGCGACGGTGAGTTCGTTGGCGGGATCGACCTCGGTATCGGTCGATGCGCCGGCCTCACGCTCGCGCAGCTGCTTCACACGGTAGTTCTCCTCCGACAGGTTTGCCAGATGGAAGAAGCTCGTAAAGGCGCGGACGATAACCTGCTGCTTATCGAGCGGTAGGCTGTCGATCAAATCGACGACCTCGCGAAACGCCACAGCAGTGGGCTCGTCGGCGGTGGGCACGCCCTGCTCGTCGACGGCCTCGTCGGCGGCACGGCTACCGGGGTTGCCGGCATTGGCCACGATCTCGGCCGACAGAATCTTGTCGAACAGGTCCGCGATCTCGGGATCATACTCGCTAAGCACACGGCGCTCCAGGCGCAGGAACAGCGCAAGGTTGTCGCGCAGCTCCTCGGGAATCTCAATCTCGGCGAGACGCTCCCTGGACTCGGCATTCGAGCCGATTCGGTTAACGAGGCGGTTGACCACGGCAGCGACGCGCGCCGCGGCTTCGGGTACAGACTGGTTGCTTAGGTTCTCAGCCACGTTTCCTCCCATTCCTCCTTCTATGCACGTAACATGCGGTATTCATTATAGGCACTTGAGAAATACTTTCGACACTGATTGCGCTTTACCACACAAAAGTATTTTCTGCATTGCAAGGCTTTTTGCCCCAAATGGTCGTATTTCTCGGTGGACGGCATATGCAAACGGGGACATTCCGCATAAAAGCGAAACACCCCCGTAACAATCGTTCGCCGCGAGCGGGACGCGTTAGCGGACCCGCAGCTCAAAATGATGCCCTACAGGCGCTCGCGAACCGCCTCGACCACGTTGGACAAATCGACCAGTACCTCGTCATGGCTCTGCATGTCGCGCACCTTGACCTTGCCGGCGGCAAGCTCGTCGCCGCCCAAAACCAAAATGAGCTTGGCGCCCACCTTGTCGGCCTGCTTAAACTGAGCCTTGAGCGAACGACCCTGATAGTCTGCCTCGGTCACGATGCCTGCGGCGCGAAGCTTCTGCGTAATGGCAAAAACGTTCTGACGCAGTTCCTTGCCGGCGTTGGCAACGTAGACACACGGAGCCTCATCGGCACCCAGGTCGCTGCCAAAGGCCTGCAGGGCCAGCAGGGCGCGCTCAAAACCGACGGCGAAGCCGACACCGGCCGTGGGCTTGCCGCCCTCGAGCTCGACCAGGCCGTCGTAGCGGCCGCCGCCACCGATGGAGCCGACGCCGGCGCCGGGGGCCTCGACCTCAAAGACGGTACGGGTGTAGTAGTCCAGGCCGCGCACCAGGGTGGGATCCTCGACATACTCGATGCCGGCGGCATCCAGATAGCGCTTGACCTGCTCGTAGTGCTCGCGGCACTCGTCGCACAGGTTGTCACCCATCAGCGGGGCCTCGGCCATGATCTCGCGGCAATGGTCGTTCTTGCAGTCGAAGGCGCGCAGCGGGTTGAGCTCGGCGCGCTCGCGGCACTCATCGCACATCTCGTCGGCGTGATCGAGAATGAACTGCTTGACCTGCTCGCGATAGGCCGGACGGCACTGGGCATCACCCATCGAGTTAATGAGCAGACGGAGCTTGGAAAGATCGAAGCCCAGACGCTTGTAGAACTCCATGAGCATAATGATGCACTCGGCGTCCGCAGCCGGATCGGGAGCACCGAGCCACTCGATGCCCACCTGATGGAACTGACGCAGGCGGCCCTTCTGGGGGCGCTCGCCGCGGAACATGGCCTCGGCATAGTAGGCCTTAAACGGCGTGGAGCCCTGGGGCACCAGGTTGTTCTCCACGACGGCGCGCACCACGCCGGCAGTGCCCTCGGGACGAAGCGCCAAGCGCTGTTTGGGCTTGAGCTTGGCATCGGTGCCCTCGGTAAAGACACGTTCCAGGTTGGCGCCGCTAAACACGCGGAACATCTCCTTGCGCACGACATCGGTCGACTGGCCGATGCCGTGGACAAACACGTCCACCTGCTCGATCGCGGGCGTCTCGATGGGCTTAAAGCCAAACGGCTCGAACACGCCGGCAGCAATCCGCTGCATCTTTTGCCAGGCGCGCATCTCGGCGCCGATAAGGTCGCGGGTTCCCTCCGCCTTCTGTGCCTGCATGGGCAAACACCTTTCTTTTAGTATCGCGTCATAGGTAGTGGTCATTATACGGCACAAAAACAAAACGCGGCGACGCGTCTGACCGAACGAGGGTATGGGGGCTCGTTCGGCCAGACGTGCCGCCGCTGCAGCCGATCCGCTTTCCTCCGCCCCCCTTCGAATCACACGATCTGTTGGGGACAGAGGAAAACGGATCATTTTGTATGCCCGTGGCCGCCTTGGAAACCGAATGATGGTACGAGCATCCATTCGGCTTCCAAGGCGGCCACGGGCAGAACACGGGGCGAACAGAAAAGAGCGACAGACGTCTACTCCCCCGCCACGCTCGCACGCAGCTTAGCGGCGATGGGCTCGGATGCCAGCAGGAATACGAGCATGACCACAGAACACACCAGGCACACGATCCAGGTGCTCGCAAAGGAGCCCGTGGCATCGAACAGCACGCCCGAGACAATGGCACCCACGGTGCCGCCGACCATCTCGAGCGAGGTAATGGTGCCCGTGACCTTGCCCAGATCGGCCATGCCAAACTGCTTGGACGCGGCGATAGTGGGCGTGATGGTGCCCATGCACGTTCCGACACCAAAGCTCACGGCAGCCACGATGGGACCAAGATCGGTCGCGGGGAAGCACAGGGCGACGCAGGCGATAATGCACGCAACGGATCCCAACACGTTGCCAAAACGTAGGCCAAAGCGATCGTAAATGACGCCGAGCGAAATCTTGGCGATAACGACGGTGACCATATAGGCCGAAAGCACAGTGCCCGCCCACACGGGATCGTGACCGCCCGTGACAATCTTGGCGCCGTTGACGGTAACGCTCGTCATGTTGGTGACCTGGTTGGGCAAGATGGCACCGTTAACGAGGCCCATAAAGAGAAAGGCAGCGACAAGCAGCCAAAACGCCGGGCTCTTCTTGATGCGAGACCAACCGACGTTAACCTCGGGAGCCGTGTGCTCGTCCTTGTCGCCAGCTGTCGAGACGGACGGATCGCCCGGGTTCTCGCCGAGCGGCTTAAGGCCTATCTCAGAAGGCTTGGTGCGGAAGGAATAGGCCGTGATGGGCAGCGCCGCCACCATGCAGATAGCCGCGAGCACCAGGAAGGCGGAACGCCAGCCAACGCTCACGATAAGCGAGCTCACGGTGGGAGACAGAACAGCGCCTCCAAAGCCCGAGCCCGAAAGTGCTATGGAGATCGCAAGACCTCGCTTGGCCGTAAACCAGTTGGCGGTCACAAGGCTAATGAGCAGGCGGGTCGAGGCGACGGCAAAGCAGCCCGAGACGGCAAAGAGCACGTAGACCTGCCACAGCTCACCGACAAAGCTCATCCCGGCAAGAACGGCAGAGGTGGCGATAACGGTAAGGGAACCCAAGATGCGACCGCTCACTTTGTCGGCAACATGGCCAATGACAAGCGAGCCGACAACGCTCACCACGGTTGAGATGGCGTTGGAGATGTTGTACTGAGCAAGGGAAATGCCCAAGTCGCTCACGATAAGCGGCTGAAACAGGCTCATGCAGTTAACGAAAATCGTGTAACACGTGGCCATGATGACAAAGCCGGAGGCCACGACGAGCCAACCGGGGAAGAATTTATGCTGCTGGGACATGGATTACTCCTTGTGGTCGGCGATATAGCCCAGGGCGACCGCCGCATAAGCCGCGGCGCCGAGCGGCAACTCGGCATCGCTAAAGCGTGCCTTGGGATGGTGCTGGGCAAAGTGCTCGTCCGTATCGATCACAGCCGCACCGAACGTAAAGTACGCGCTCGGTATCTCGCTCGAGATAAGCGCAAAGTCCTCGCTCGCCATGGCATGGAACAGAGGCAGGAAGGCGGCCTTGGGCAACGTCGCACCCACATAGCCAAGCGAAGCCTGGGTCATATCGTCATCGAGCACGAGCGGGGGAACATCCGAGAGCGTCTCGATAGTCGCCGGCGTACGATAAGTCGTGGCAACGCCTTTGACGACCTCCGCGATGCGGGTCTTGAGGTGCTCCATGAGCTCAACGTCAAAGCCGCGCAATGTTCCCTCGAGCACGCAGGTGTCGGGAATCACATTGGCCGCTTGGCCACCGGCAAACTTACCCACGGTGAGCGCGACCTCCTTGGCCGCCGGCACCTCGCGAGCGATAAGCTCCTGGAGCGCCAGGTGCACATGCACGCCTGCCGTGATGGGGTCGATGCAGATCTCGGGGCTCGAACCGTGGCCGCCCTTGCCCTGCAGCGTGATGCGGAAACCGTACACACCCGAAAGCGCCGGGCTGCCGTAGAGCACCAGACCAAGCGGCGACTGGCTGTTGACATGCATGGCAAAAGCCGCCTGAGGACGCGGGTTCTCGAGCAAGCCGTCGGCGATGGCAGCACGTGCCCCCTCAAAGGTCTCCTCGCCCGGCTGGAACAACAGCTTGACGGTGGCATTGGCGTCGACAAGCGCGGCCTCGCGAGCCTTGAGCAGGCGCGCCGCACCAAGCAGCGCCGTCGCGTGCATATCGTGACCGCAAGCATGCATGCAGCCATTGGTAGATGCAAAGGGCTCGCCGGATTCCTCGACAACGGGCAGGGCATCCATGTCGCCGCGCAGCATAACGACCGTACCGGCCTGTTCGTCCGTGCAGACGCCATTGCCCTGGGCCGCGGCGGCACCGGCACCGACAAGGCCCACAACGCAGGAACCATCGACGAGCGTGGAAAATGGGATGTCCATCTCGTTCAGGCGCGCTTGGATATACGCAGAGGTCTGTGGGAGGTCGTTACCGAGTTCGGGCATCCGATGCAGATCGTGACGCCATGCGGCAAGCTCATCGGCAAAAGCCTGAGCCTCTTTGACCAGACCGTCACCAATGGCGGCTTGCGCCGCCGCTGAGGTCTGAAGCGCTGGTTGTGGTTGGAAATCGGACAGAGCTGGTGCCATAGATGCCCTCCAGTAAGGTTTTAGCAGCAAGCACTTTCATACTCTAAAGTGCAAGGCATAACTTTAAAGGCGACGCATAAAAAACGCCGCCCCAGAGGGACGGCGCAACAGATTGTTTACAAACGCGCTCGCGGCTTTTTACGCAAAAAGCCAAAGTGCGTCTCGCTCAAGATAATCGACAGGAAGATGAGCGCAAAGCCGGCAAGCAAACGCGAGGTGAGCACCTCCCCCATCAGCAGCACCGAGAACAGCACGCCCGATGGCGACTCCATCGAAAGCAGTAGTGAGCCCGTCGAGGCCGGGACATGCGCCAAGCCCACGTTTTGGATGAGCAAACCCACGCATGTGCAGCCCACCGAGAGAAATGCCATCACGCCAATAAAGCTCGGCGTCCACACGGATAAAGGCGCCTGGGTCTCGAACGGCAGCGAAGAGATCAGGCACAGCACACCGTTGCCCGCAAACATCCAAAACGTGATGACGTTGATGTCCATCTTGCGACCGTACTTAGCGGCCACCGCCATCTGGATGGCAAAGAAGACCGCGCCGCCCAGCGTAATAACATCGCCGACATTGAACTCGACGCTATCAAGCGCCACCAAGCCAATGCCCGCCAGACACAGCAACGCGGCGCCCAAGTTGTAACGGGTAAGTTTTTCGCCGCTTAGGACATAGCTCGCAAACGGAACCAAGATGCAGTACGTGCCCGTCAAAAACGCGCTTTTGCCTGCCGTGGTCTGCGCCAGGCCAATCGTCTGCAAACCGTAGGCACCCCACATGAGCGCGCCCATGCCAAGTCCAACAATCAGATTTCGAGCGTTGAAATGGGCAACAATGCGCTTGTGGAAGACGGCAAGCATGACCAGCGACGCCGGAAGAAAGCGAATGTAGAGCAGCTCGAACACCGGAATGGTATCGAGCGCGTCCTTCATGGTGGTAAAGGAATAGCCCCAGATGACCGCTATCGAAAGCAGCAAGACCTTCCAGAACAGCGGCGAGCGCGCACCGGCACCGCGAGAGGCACCGCCGGCACCCAGGTCTTCGCGGGCTACAGGGCTATCGGGCATATTTTCGATTTCAATAGCGGCATGATGGGCCATAGGGCATCCTCGCGCTCGGTCTGGGCGTGGTGTCCGCACGCGCGCGACCGCATGCCGCCTCATGGTCAAATAAAAACGGGACGCGCCGGACCCCCGGCACGCCCCGCAACTGTAGCAACAATCAAGCAGCCCACGCAATTCAGCCCACTAAAGTATCGAACACAAAAGCCTCGATGCTCCGGCAACATCAGCGTTCACATTGTTGCGCTAGATTAATTTAGTACTCTCCAGCTTTTCGATAATCCAGTCGTTGGCTTTGATGACCGGACGGCGGAAGACCACACCCAGGGCCAGCGACGGAATCAGATAGCTCGCCAGAATACCCAGCTCAACCCAGTACTCCATATGGTAGGCGCCAGCCATGGCGGCATGCATGGCATTGATGCCATGGGTAAACGGCAGGAACGGATAGATCGCCTGGAACACGGGGCCGGTCATCTCGATGGGGAATGTACCGCCCGAACCACCGACCTGCATGACCAACAGCACGACAGCGAGCGCCTTGCCGATATCGCCAAACGAAACCGTAAGCGTGTAGACGATATTGGAGAACACGAGACTCGCGATCCAGCCCGCCAACACAAACTGCAGCGGGTTGTCGCACTGGATTCCAAAGAACAAGATATCGCCGGCGCACACGAGCGTCGCCTGCAGCAAGGCCAAGCCGCCAAAGAACAAGTAGCGGCCCAAATAGATCTCGTGCAGGCGTACGGGGATGAGCTCGTTGATAAGCTCATCGTCGACCGAGACCTTCATCATAGCTGCCAGCACAATCGAACCCACCCACAGCGACAGAATCGTATAGAACGGCGCCATGGCCGAACCGTAGTTGCGGATCGGATAGACCGGCTTGCGGTCGAGCGCGACGGGGCCGGAAAGCGACACGGCCAAACCCTCGGGATCGTTGCCGATCATCGTCTTAATCGTCGCAAGATCATCCGACATCAAGGCACCGTCGAGCTCGTCCTTAAACGCGCCGATCTTGTCCGACGCCTCGCCCAGCTGATCGGAAACCTTGTTGACCAGCTTTGCAGCCTTGGAGAGGCCCTTTGCCAGCGAACCGGATGCATCGGTCAGGCCGTCTACGGCGCTATCCAAATCGCCCGAGATACCATCGAGCGAGTCTAGAATGCCCGAGACGGTCTTCTTGAGCTCCTTGGCCTTAACCGAGAACGTGGAATCGTAATCGGATTTGGCGCCCGCGATGCCGGCCTTGGCATCGGCGATGGCCTGATCGACCTCGGCACGCGTGCTGTTGACCTCTGCCATGCTGTCAGAAAGGGACTTAGCAGTTGCCGTCAGGTCCTTGGCGTTGTTGCGATACTCCACCGCGATCCTGCCCAGCGATGTTGCTGCAGACTTAAGGCTCTCCTGGAGCTTTTCGTCACTGACCTGCTCGGCAAAGCCGCGGAGCTGGTCGGCCGTGGCGTCGATATCGTCGGCACGTGTATTGAGCGCCGCCGCGGCATCGTTGAGCTGGGACACCGTAAGGTCCACATGCTGGTTTGCGGTGTCGAACGCCTTCGCGAGCTCGGCAGACACATTGTCGAACGAGCCCGCGCTTCCGTCAATCGCCGCGTCAACGGCATCGTTGGCGGCCTTGAGCGCTTCCTTGGAATCATTGATGCCACTCTTGGCGTGCTCCATCAACTGCTTGGTCGACTCATCGACGGTACCCGTCTGCTGGAGCATACCGCTTGCCGACGTCAGCGAATCAGACGTGGAGCTCAAAATGCCCGCAAGCGACGTTGCGCTGGCCTGAACGCCCTGCAGGTCCTGGACCGAATCGCCGAGCGTCGAGGACAGGTTGGCGATAAAGTTGCTGACCTGGTCGGTGCTCATGTAATCGAGCAGGCTGGACACCGTCTTAAGACCGATGCTCGTAATGGTCTCGGTAAAAGTTTCGTTAACCTGGCTTTGAACGGCGCTCGAACCCTTCTCGGTCACGATCTGTGCGATGGCGTTGGCCTTCTGGTTCTCGTAAAACTCGATATCGGCGTGCTTCACCTCAGTCGAGAAAAGCGTCATCATGTCGGCGCTAAACGTTTTAGGGATAACGACGGCAGCGTAGTACGCGCCCGACTTAACGCCCTCGATCGCCTTATCGCGGTCGTTGAGGACAACCCAGTCGAAGTTCTCGTTGCCGCGCAGGGTGGCGGTTACGTTTTCGCCCACGTTGACCTCGACGGGAATCAGATCGCTCTCGTAGCCCTCGTCGGTGTTGACCACGGCAATCTTAAGATTGCCGGTGTTGCCGTACGGATCCCAGCTGCCGGCGATGTTAAACCACGCGTACAGACACGGCACGATAATGAGGCCCATCACGACAATCAAGCCGATCACGGAGCGAGACACGTTTTGGACATCGCGCTTAAACAGATGCAGGATGTTCTTCATTTATGCCTCACCTCCTTTGGAGTGCTTGCCAAGCGCGGTGGTATCTCCATCATTTGTGGCTGTGCTGTCGCTGCCCTGAGATTTATGGTGCGAGCCTATATGCGGCAAGCGGCCCGTGGACTGATCGCCGCCCTTGGCACCACGCTCGCTGGCGTTGAGGCCAAACATGTGGCGGGCGGCAGGAATGGCGGCCGTGTGTTCGCGCATCTCGCGACGCAAGTCCTCATCCGAAAGCGCCGAGATGCGCATCTGGGTATTGAGGCTCGCGCGGATATATTCGATATTGATAAGCCAGCCGCAGATGGCAATAACCGAGATGATCCAAATGACAAGCAGGATGATCTTGCCGTTATTGTCGATATCGAGAACCGTCGACAGGACAAAGAGCAGGACCTGAACGCCCACCACGGCGGCAAAACCGCCCTTGATGTAGTACGGGTAGCGATGTTCAAAGGCGACCGCATGATCGAGCAGTTCGCGACGGTACGAATCAGAATCGAGCATGACACGCATGGCCGTGCGCAGCGAGTAGCGCTGGCGCGGCAGGTCGTTGGACTCGCAAATCATCATACCGGTCGTGGAAAGCTGTTTATCAAAGAGCAGGTTAAGGTTGAGCAGCAGCGGACGCAGCTGCAGGCCGATAAAGAGCGCCACGATCAAGAACACGCCCAGAATGCACAGGTTAAACAGGTAGTTGAACGAATACATGCCGCCGACCGTCTCGCGCAGCAGATTGATGCCGTAGGTAAAGGGCAGCAGCGGATGCAGCCACTGGAAGAAGCCGGGCATCATCTCGATGGGGTACATGCCCGAAGAGCCCGGAATCTGCACAATGACCAGGATGACGCCGATCGCCTTGCCGATATGCTTAAACGTGGTGGACAGCGCATAGATGATATTGACGTAGGTGAACGAAATGGCGATGCCGCCCAGCACGAACAGCAGCGGGCTAACGCACTGCACGCCAATCACCAGATCGCCTACCGTAACGATAATGGCCTGGAACGCGCCCAGGATCACCAGTAGCAGCCAGCGGCCAAAGTAGCCCTGACGCGCGGTAAAGCTGCCGATGCCTTCGCGGTCGACCTCGAGCTTGTAGATAGCGATAAGCACGTAGCCGCCCACCCAAAGCGCCAGATTGGTATAGAAGGGAGCGATGCCCGAGCCAAAGCTCTTGACCGGGAAAATTGACTTGGAAGTCAGCTCTACGGGAGATGCCATAAAGTCTGCCACGTCATTGACGTCGACACCCATCAGATTAGCCAGCTCGCCCATGGACTCGGAGGTCTGCAGCGCCGCAATGTCGTTGGCGGCGGTTGCGAGCTTGTCCTGGACCTTGGCAAGCGAGGCATCGGTCTGGGACAGCGTGGTCTTGGCCTGACCGAGCGTAGCGTTGAGTTGCGAAAGTGTACCGCGCGCGCTTGCAATAGTAGGCGTGAGGCCAGACACGATTCCCGTCAGATCACCCGAGACGGCGGCAAATGAATCAAGCGCGCTCGAGGCCTTCGGCAGCGCGTTTTGACCCAGGTCCGTCTGGGCCTGGCCAAGGTTAGTCGCACCGGTCTGGATTGCGTTATTGATAGCGTCGCTGGCACCCGAGACAGCCGCGGCGTCATTCGCCATGGCGCTCGACTGCGCAGACAGACTATCCTTGATGCTCTGAAGTTTTTCATTCTGCTCGCGGAGCAAATCGATGGTCGATACAATGCGCGCGTCAATTTCCTCGGAACCTGTCGACGTGTCATTAACGAGAATTTCCAAGTGCCCGATAACGGCCTTATTGTGGTCAATCGTCGCCTGGAGAGACTCAAGCGAGTTGTCGATACGGGTGGTCGTAGATGTGACCGTGCCCGTCAGCTTGCCAATCGCAGCGTTCGCGGAGGCTGACGTTTTGGTGAGCGCAAGGCTGCCTTCCGAGAGCGCCTTAGAGAGCGAGGTGATGGAATTACCCGCCGTGGCGCGAGCCTCGCCCAGCAGGTCGTTGCCCTGGGAGATCGACTGCGTCAGCGACGGCGCCTGACCCTGTAGACCGGCAAGTGCTGCATCTGCCGAGGCAATGGAACCACTCGTCTTATCGATGGCGGCATTCATGTCGCCAATCGAACCACGCACCTCGCCCAAGGTGTCGGATGCTTCGGACACCGAACTTGCCAGCGAATCCTGGGTCTGGGTTGCCTTGTCCTTTAAATCGACTCCGGCATCCTTGGCGATACCGGCAACGGTCTCGCCCGCCGTGGAGACAAATTCCGAGTTGATCTGCTCCTCGATGGTGCTTGCGCCGGTGTCGGTAACCTTCGGCGCAATAGCGCTCTTCTTCTCATTGACGTAGTACGTAAGCTTGGGCTGATGGTAGTTGCCGTCGAGCATCGAAACCAGGTTATCCGAGAAGTTCTTGGGGATTACGATGGCCGCATAGTACTCACCGCTCTCAACGCCCTCTTTGGCATCGGCCGCCGAATCGACGAAGGTCCAGCCCAGCCGATCGTTCTCCTTGAGCTGATCGACGACCTTATCGCCCGCGTTGAGCTCGCCCACCAAGTCGTTTTGGGTGCCCTGATCGTTGTTGGCGATGGCAATCTTGATACCCTGGGTGTTTCCGTACGGATCCCAGTTGGCAACGATGTTGTACCAGGCATACAGCGAGGGAATAACGCACACGCCGAGGGTAACCACCAGGGCGACGGGGTTCACGATCAATCGCTTGATGTCGCGTTTAAAGATTGCAAAGGAAACCTTTGCATCGGATAGTTTGCTGCCGAGACTCACGCTTGGACCATCCATCCTGTCGTTGAATCGAATCGTACTATCGATAACCATTGTACGAAAGCGTTTTAACGTCTCGATGCACAATGGTATTGAGTTTTGCGGGTAGCAATATACTACGAAGATGAGTTAACGTACAGTTGTACAGTATCTTAAATTTCAGCAGGTCACAAAACCACAACCCGCACAAATTAGCAACCCAACTAGTCGTTGGGGACGTTCTTTAGTCATTAGGAACGTTCTTAAACGACCAGTCAAACAAGAACGCCCCCAATGACTACTTAGGATCACGAAAGCGTCGCTGGTTGAGCATAAGTCAGCGAAAACGCCCCTAAGCGAGCAAGGTGACGTGAAAGAGGAGGGAAGCGTACTTCGGTACGCGACCGACGATTGAACGTCAGGTTGCCGCTTAGGGGCGTTTGCAGCGTCGACCGGTCTGCCGTTCGTTAGAACGGCAGAACCAATAGGTTCGTTAGAACGGCGGAACTGAGGGCAGCGTCGAGCCGTTCCGCCGTTCGGCAGAACGGCGGAACCAATTACATAAGCTCGCAGACAGCCGCCGCGAAGGCAACGGGGTCCTCGGGCAAAATACCCTCGACGAGCAGGGCCTGGTCATAGAGCAGGCCGGAGTACTGCTTGATCTTGTCGGCGTCGCCCGCCTTCTGAGCAGCGACGAGCTTGGCAAAGACCGGGTGCTTGGCGTTGAGCTCGAGCACACGCTGGCTCTTGGGCATACCGTCGGGCGCACCCTCGGGACCCTTCTGAAGCACCTTCTCCATCTCGAGCGAAAGCGGACCCTCGGTGGTGATGCACGCGGGAGCATCGGTCAGGCGCGCAGAGACAGCGACCTTCTCGACCTTGTCACCGAGTGCCTCCTTCATGGCGCTAAAGAGGTCCTCGTTCTCCTTAGTGGCGTCCTCGGCCTCCTTCTTCTCGTCCTCGGTCGCCAGGTCAAGATCGCCGGTAGCGACATTCTTGAGCTCCAGGTGACGATCTTCGACCTCGGGCTCGGCACCGTCGGCAACAGCCTTCTCGGCAGCCTCGCGGGCAGCATCGTCCTCGTAGATCTTGGGCATATCGACGGCAACGTACTCACGCATAGCCTGGAACGTGAACTCATCCACATCCTGAGTCAGCAGCAGCACGTCATAGCCGCGGTCGAGTACGCCCTTTACCACGGGCATCTTGGTCAAGCGCTCACGCGAGTCGCCGGCGGCGTAGTAGATGGCCTTCTGGTCTTCGGGCATGCCCTTGGCATACTCGGCCAGGGTAATCATCTTCTGCTCCTTGGCAGACCAGAACAGCAGCAGGTCGGCGAGCTCATCGGCCTTCATGCCATAGCTCGAATAGATGCCGTACTTAAGGCCACGGCCAAAGTTCTCAAAGAACTTCTCGTAGGCCTCGCGGTCGTTGTCACGCATATCCTCAAGGTCGGCGGTAATCTTCTTTTCCACACGCTTGGCGATAGCCTTGAGCTGACGGTTCTGCTGCAGCGTCTCGCGCGAGATGTTGAGCGACACGTCGGCGGAATCCACGACGCCGCGGACAAAGTTATAGTAGTCGGGAAGCAGGTCGTCGCACTTCTCCATGATCAGGACGTTGGAGCTGTAGAGCGCCAGGCCCTTCTCGTAGTCCTTGCTGTACAAATCGAACGGCGCGCGGCCCGGCACAAACAGCAGGGCGTCGTACTCGAGCGTACCCTCGGCGTGGAAGCTGATGGTGCGCGCAGGATCGTCAAAGTCGTGGAACGTAGACTTGTAGAACTCGTCATAGTCCTTCTGCTCAACATCGGAGCTGCGCTTCTTCCAGATCGGCGTCATGGAGTTAACGGTCTCGAGCTCCTGGTAGTCCTCGTACTCGGGCTTGTAATCCTCCGGCGCGTCCTCGGGCTTGGGCTTCTGGCGGCTCTTGGAGACCATCATTTGGATCGGGTAGCGCACATAGTTGCTGTACTGCTGAATCAGGCTCTTGAGGCCCCACTCGGTCAGGAAGCGATCGTAGGTCTCGGCCTCGCCATCGGCGTCGAGCTTCTCGTTCTCGCGCAGCGTCAGGATGACATCGGTGCCGTGCTCGGCGCGCTCGCCGTCCTCGATGGTATAGCCCTCAAGACCGTCGGATTCCCACACATGGGCGACATCCTCGCCATAAGCGCGGCTGACCACCTTCACGTGGCTGGCGACCATAAAGGCCGAGTAGAAGCCCACGCCAAACTGACCGATGATGTCGACATCCGAACCCTGCTGCTCGGCGTTCTCGGTCTTAAACTCCTCGGAGCCGGAATGGGCGATGGTGCCCAGGTTGCGCTCGAGCTCCTCGGCGGTCATGCCAATGCCGTTATCCGAGATGGTAATGGTGCGGGCGTCTTTATCAAAGGAGACGCGAATAGCCAGATCGCCCTGGTCGAGCTTGACGCTCGGATCCTGCAGGCTCTTAAAGTTGAGCTTGTCGACGGCGTCGCTCGCGTTAGAGATAAGCTCGCGCAGGAAGATTTCCTTGTTGGTGTAGATGGAGTTGATCATGAGGTCGAGCAACTTTTTGCTCTCGGTCTTAAATTGACGCATGTGCAGTCCTTTCGCGCTACCCCCGTCCGCAAAAACAGCCCGGTTACCCGAGCCGTATCGCAGACCTGCTATGTTCAGACTTAGATTTTATAACCCATTAGCGCGCATATATACATGCGGAATCGAAAAACTGTATGTCCGAACACTCCGATGCGCCAATTGCCAAGGAGTGTCCCCAACTGCCGACAGAAAAGGAACGTCCCTATCTGCCATCTACGCGCTTGGCCATCCAGGCATGGGGTTGGCCCTCGTCTTCGTAGTCAACCGGGGCAATTTGTGTGTAGCCAGCCTTTTCATAGAGCGGCAACACGTATTCCTGCGCGTGCAGCTTAATAAGTTTAGCGCCGGCATCGCGTGCGCATGTATCGCTGGCCTCGACGATCTCGCTTGCCAACCCGCGACGACGCATAGCCGGCAGCACGGCGACGCGCCCCATAATGTAGGTCTCCCCCGCGGCGACGCCTTCGTCCAAGTCGCACGCCGGTGGCACCGGAGCCTCCGCATCTGCCGCGCGCTCCAGCTCCTCGGGAAACACGCGCGAGCAGCCGGTGAGTTGGCCATCCACATACAGCGTCACATGGATGCAGCCCGGGTCCTCGTCAATCTGGTCAAACTCGTTTTCATAGCCTTGTTCGTCCATAAAAACGGCGCGGCGCACCAGCGCCGCGTCCTCAAAGCAACCTGTCTTAAGTTGGATATCCAAGGCGGCCCCTTCATTCAGTAAGAACGTTAGGGACAGATTTTAGCGAAAATGAGCCCCGCGCACGCTAAACTTCGCACGCGCTTTTGCCAGGCAATCGTAGTGGCCCACGTTATGGGCGTCACTCGCGATAAAGCTGTACAGATTTTGCTCGAACAGGCGCTGCGCAGGCTTTTTCTCTCGACCAAAGCGGCCGCCGGCGATAAAGTCTGCCGAAGCTTGCAGCTTGCAGCCCATATCGACCAGACGCTCGGCCACACTCACATCCTTTTGAACAGCGCGATACCGCTCGGGATGAGCGATGATCACCTGGTAGCCGCGGCATTGCAAATCGTAAATCGTACTCTCGTACTCTCTAAACGCATAGGAATCAGCATGCGTCGAAAGCTCGAGCAGGAACTCGTTGGTTCCATCGAAATGCAGGTACTCCGCAGCGTCGATGCCCAGCTCGACGAGCTTTCGGTGGTTGACCTCAAAGCCCATCTGAAGCGGAAAACTATCTGCGTTATCCCGCAATAGCTCAAAGGCATCCCACATCTTGTCGTAGTCAAAATAGGGATCTCGACAATGCGGGGTGCAGACAATTCTGGTTACGCCAGCCTGCTTGGCAGCTGCAAGCATCGCCAAGCTCTCATCAAGATCGGCAGCGCCGTCGTCTACACCCGGCAAGATATGACAATGAATGTCGCGCATAGGTCGGCCTTAATCAACTAAACGTTTGCCCGGTTGGTAAAGATGCCCATTTTAGAAGCACCCTGAGCAGCGGAACCGTTCTTTACTTTCTTACCTTCCTTGGTGTAGTAAGAATAGTAATACTCGCTGGTCTCGGTCTCGCAGTAATTCATAACGGTACCGATGAGCTTGACCTTCTCGGACTTCTTAAGCTGAGCGATGGCGTTGAGCGCCTCCTCGCGCTTGGTGAAGTCTTCGCGCACCACAAACAGCGTGCCGTCAGTCAGGCTGGCGATCTCGGCAGCATCGATGAAGGTGCCGACCGGAGGAGCGTCAAAGATGACATACTGGAACTTGGCAGACAACGCCTTAACCAGCTTGGCAAAACGGTGAGACACGATGATGTCGGCAGGATTGGGAATATGAGGCTCAGCATCGAGGAAGTAGAAGTTCTTCTGACCCGTCTCGACGATTGCCTGGTCAATGGAAATCTGCTCGGACAGGACTGCGTAGAGTCCGCCACGCGAACGAACGCCAAGCATATCGGAAAGAGACCTGCGGCGCATGTCTCCCTCGACCAGAAGAACGCTCTTGCCGCTGGTGGCGATAGCCTGGGCAAGGTTGATGGAAACCGTAGACTTACCCTCGTTGGGAATCGAGGACGTGACGGTAATGGTGCGAATGGGATCATCCACGCTCGCAAAGCGGATGTTGGCCAGAAGGGTCTTGGCGGCATTCTGTACAACGAGCTTATCGGTGTTCTTTGCCTTAGCCATGCCTATTTACCACCTTTCATAGCCGGAATTCGGCCAACAACGGGAATGCCCAGGAGCTCTTCTGCCTCTTCTGCACCGCGGATGCGGGTATTGAGCATGTCTGCCAAAACGACATAGGCAACTGCGATAAAGATGCCCGCGAGGAACGCGACAGCAACGTACAGCAAGCGCTTGGGGCCGCTCGGAGACTCAGGGGTCTTGGCCTCATCGACCACGTTAATGCTCTGGGCGGCGCCAACATTTTGGGCGACCGTGCTTACCGAGTTGGCCATGGCCCTTGCAACCTTGGCCGTCTCCTTGGCATCGGTACCCGTCACCGAAAGCGTAATGACGCGCGTCGTGGTCTCGGACGAAACGGCAATCTTGTAATCATCCAGATCGGAAAGGCCCAGATCCTTGGCGGCACCACTCTTAACGCTATCGCTGTCGAGCAGCGTGGCGATATCGTTGGAAAGCATCTGGCTCGCCGAAAGGTCGTTATAGCTCATCTGACCGCCGTCGGTCTTAGCGAGAATGTACATGCTCGTCGTGGCGGTGTAGGTATTGTCCATCATGGCAAAGGACGCGATACCCATGACGATCGCACAGACCACCGGAAGGGTAATGACCAGCTTGAGATGCTTTTTAAGCAGCTGGAACAATTCGAGAAGGGTCATGCAGCTTGCCTTTCAGTTCCCGAGTTCGTATTGACAAAACTGCTCGTATAATATCGCATATTTCTACCATGCCCAAGCTCTATACATAAGATACAGCGTCCGCGTGTAAGTTGCGCAACAATTCACGCGGCAGCGGAGGCGCGGGCGTACCGTCTAATCCTCGGTTTTTGCTATGCCGCTACGCGAACGGTCCCTCTTGTTGCACGGGAAACGTTACCGTAATGGTGGTTCCCACGCCCGGCTCACTCGACAGGTCAATCGCGGCGTGATGGTACAGAGCGGCGTGTTTGACGATCGCCAAACCCAGGCCGGTTCCGCCACGCGCCTTAGAACGACTCTTGTCCACGCGATAAAAACGCTCGAACACTTTACCCTGCTCCTCGGGCGCAATACCGATACCCGTATCGGCAACAGACAGGTACGGATGACCCTCGTCATTGGTCCCGCAGCGCAGCGTGACCGTACCGCCAGGTCGGTTGTAGCGAATGGCGTTGCTTGCAAGGTTGTAGATCAGCTCGTCAATCAGGCGCGGCACGCCTTCGATCACCATGGGCTTCGTCTCGTGCCCAATGGTCACATTCGACTGCCGGGCAACTTGCTCAAGACGCTGTTCCACCGTCAACATGGCGCGAGAGAGCTCGATGGGTTCTGTGGACCCAATGGGCACCGCCTCGCCCTCGGATGCTCGCTCCGCCTCGTCCAAGTTGGAAAGCGTAAGAATGTCGTTGACGAGCGCTGCCAGGCGGCCCGCCTCGCGATAGATGCGGCCACCAAAGTTGCGCAAGTCGTCCTCGCCCTCAACCATGCCGTTTGCAATAAGCTCGGCATAGCCCGAAATCGCGGTAAGCGGGGTCTTGAGCTCATGGGTGATATTGGCCGTGAACTCGCGGCGCATTCGGTCGTTGTCCGCTAGCACCGCCATTTGGCGCTTGAGTTCCTGGCGCTGCGACTCGATACGCTCAAGCATGGGGACCATCTCGGCATAGGCGTGCTCATAGCTACGGCGTGGGTGGTCCAAATCCACCTCTTGCAACGGCGCGATGATTGCACGGGACTCGCGGCGCGCCATAAAAAACGAGAGTATTGCACCCGCTGCTGCGATAAGCAGCATCGGCGCCACCATCGACAGCAAAATCGCCGCGACGCCAGGCTGGGCTTGCGCCAAGCGGACAACCTGGCCGTTATCAAGGGCGACGGCGCGATACAGCATAATCTCGTCGAGCGTAGAGCTTGCGCGCTCCGCGGAACCCAAACCACTCTCAAAGGCCTCGATGACCTCGGGGCGATCGCCATGGTTGGGCAGTGAGGAAGGCGACGCCTCGTTGTCGTAGGCAACCGATCCATCCTTGTTAATCAGCGTAATGCGCAAGTCCTCGCGATCGAGGCTACGCAAGAACGGGATGGGCTCCTGCTGTTCGTCGAGGGCGGCAGCAATGAGCTCGGTTTCCTGCGCCAGATTGGCACTCGTGGCATCCGCCAAGGTGTTTTGCACAAAGAACGCACCCAGCACCGTAAACGCCACGATAACCGCCATGGCGCAAACAAAGATCGTCACAAAAACGCGGTGCGACAGCGTATGTTTTCCCTGGGGGGCGAAGACCACGGGCTACTCCTCCGATGCGGTGGCCGCGGTGTCGTCACCTTCGGCACCGTCACCGGCAGAAGGCTCGGCCAAGCGGTAGCCCACGCCGCGCACGGTCTCGATGGCGCTGGCATGCTCGCCCAGTTTTTGGCGAAGCGTCTGCACGTGCACGTCAACGGTGCGCGAACCGCCGTCGAAATCCCAACCCCACACGCTCTGCAGCAACGACTCGCGGGTAAAGACCACGCCGGGCTTGCGCATGAGGTACTCGAGCAGGTCGAACTCGCGCAGGGTGAGCTTAAGCGGCTCGCCGGCAACGGTCACCTCGCGATGGCTGGGCGAAAGCACGATATCGCCCACGCTGAGCACATCGCTCGCCTGCTTGACCATGCCGCCGCGACGCAGCAGTGCGCGGCAGCGGCTCGCAAGCTCCATGAGCGAAAACGGCTTAGTCAGGTAATCGTCGGCACCGCCATCGAGCGCCATCACCTTGTCGAGCTCGGTATCCTTGGCGGTAAGCATCATGATGGGCACCGTCTCCGTCAGGCGATCGGCACGCAGGCGACGCATAATCGCCAAGCCATCGGTATCGGGCAGCATGATATCGAGCAGCACGGCATCGGGCACCCGTCGCGCCACGGCAGCCTTAAACTCACCGTCGCACGAAAAGCCTTCGGCCTCGATCCCCTGCTTGCGCAGTGCATAGACCGTCAAATCCCTGATGTTGTCATCGTCCTCGACGTAATAGATCATGTTGAACCCCTTTGCGGCTGGCATGACCGCATCTTAATCCTAAAGGTACCTTTACTAGATGGTATCAGCCAAAACGCCCCGTCAAATAATCCGCCGTACGCGGGTCAGTAGGATTTTTGAAAAGCTGAGCGGTGGGCGCGTGCTCCACCAACTCACCTAGCAAGAAAAACGCGACGGAATCGGATATGCGCGCCGCCTGCTGCATATTGTGTGTAACGACCACGAGCGTGCAGGTCTCTTTGAGCTCGCAGGCCAGCTGCTCCACCACGAGCGTCGACACGGGGTCGAGCGCCGAGGTCGGCTCGTCCATCAGCAGAACATCGGGCCGCACGGCAAGCGCACGGGCGATGCACAAACGTTGCTGCTGTCCGCCCGAAAGCCCCAGACCAGACTCCTTGAGTTTGTCCTTGACTTCGTCCCACAGGGCAGCGCGGCGCAGGGAGTCCTCGACCAGCTCATCCAGCACAGCGCGATCGCGCACACCCATACCGCGGGGGCCATAGGCGACGTTGTCGTAGATGCTCATGGGAAACGGGTTGGGGCGCTGGAACACCATGCCCACGCGCTGGCGAAGGCGGCAGATGTCGTAATCGCCCAGGATATCTTGACCATCGAGCGCAATCTTGCCCTCGATGCGGCAGTCCTTGATGCCGTCGTTCATGCGGTTAAAGCAACGCAGCAACGTCGACTTGCCGCAGCCCGAAGGACCGATAAACGAGGTAATCTGCTTGTCGCGGATCTTGATGGACACATCCTTAAGCGCGTGGTGATCGCCATAGAACAGGTCGAGGCCCTCGACATCGATGCGCGTCGGCGAGGCGGCAAGGTCCTCTGCCGTGGGGCGAGTCGCATCCCCAACTTCGCGCTCATGCGCGGCCTCGGCCTGCGCTTCCATTAGCTCCTCGAGCTCCGTGGGCCCCACAGCCGCAGCAGCCGTCATACCGCATACCTCCACATCGATATCAAATCAGCAGTATCGATAGTAAAAATCGCAGCTCATATATGCGTGAGGGTATTGTCAAGTATTTGTAAGGGCCTCCTCGATACGCGACGGGCAATCATATCGACCGTGCACACCCAAGCGTCCGCTCAGACACGAAGATAAACCTTACGCGCCAAACCCCAAGCGGCACAGCCGGTAAACGATATACTCTAGAGCCAAAGGAGACCATCCCGTCGAAAGCGAAATCAGTGAAGCATCTTACCCCTCTTGTAAAGCGTTCCGCGCAGCTGACCGTTGGCCTTGCCTGCGCCGTCGCCCTTGTCGCCGGTATTCCGTCCGTCGCCGGCGCCCAAGTGCTCACGACCGATAACATCTGCGGCAAAGCCGCCGATGCACGCGGCATTGCAGCCGAAGACCTGCCCGATATCGATGCCTCCAATGCGTTTGTCATGGGTAAAAACGGCACCGTCTACTATGCCCGTAGCGCCGACGAGCAAGTCAAAATCGCCTCGATCACCAAGGTCATGACTGCAATCCTCGCGGTCGAGAACTGCAAAATGGACGAGAAAATCACCGTGAGCAACGCGGCGGCAGCCGTAGGCAACTCGACCGCGGGACTCCTCGAAGGCGACGAGCTCACCGTCGAGCAAGCGCTGCGCGGCCTGATGATCCCCTCAGGCAACGACGCCGCCATCGCGCTTGCCGAACACGTGGGCAAAAAACTTGACCCCAAGACCAAAGATGCCGTCGCTACGTTTGTAAAAGCCATGAACGAGCAGGCCAAGAAGCTCGGCTGCACGGGAACGCTCTTCGAGAACCCGCACGGGCTGGATTTTGACGAATGGGCCGGCGATATGCATTCAACCGCACACGATGTGGCATTGATGATGCAAGAGGCCATGAAGGACGACACGATTCGCGAAGTCATGGCGAGCAAAGATCCCTGGATCGAAGTGACGGGCGCCGACGGCTCCGATCATTCGCATTCCATGGAAACGCACAATGTTTTATTGGACCAAGACGGCAATATCGGCGGTAAGACCGGCACCACCGACGATGCCGGATACTGCTTTGCAAGCGCCTACAATCGCGATGGCGACGAGATCTATACCGTTGTCTTGAACTCCAGCACCACCGACCAGCGTTTTGCCGATACGGCCACACTTGCTAGTTGGTATTACGACCACAAGGTAACGGTCGAAATCGCCAATACGCAAAAGAAGACCGCCAACGGAAACCCGCTGATGGCACGTGTCAGCCAAACCGACTGGACAGACAAAACGATCGACGCCACGCTTGCCGACCCCACCGCGCAGGCAACGGTGTTCTCACTCGCCGGCGAAGTGACCGAAAAGGTTAGCTACGATGACCTTTCGGGCACGGTGCATGTTGGCGATAAGGTGGGCAGCGTTACGCTTAAGCAGGACGGCACCAAGATTGCCGTCATGGACCTGGTTGCCGACGAGGAAGGAACGGGGCCCAATCCCATCGAGTGGCTGCTCGTGAAGCTCGACCGCCTGGGCCGCCGCATCGACAACCGCCCGCTCACAGCCGAGAGCGAGACCGTAGCCAAGGCTCCTGAGGTGTAGGGCCAAAGCGATATCACATCGAACCAAATGAGGCGTCCAACGGGGCGCCTCATTTTTTGAGGGTTCGAATCCCCAGCTAACGTTCTCTATACCAAAAAGGGCCCCTTACGGAGCCCTTTTTCAAATTCGTACTGGCGGAGAGCTGGGGATTCGAACCCCAGATGCCCTTTTGGGGCATACTCGCTTAGCAGGCGAGCACCTTCGGCCTCTCGGTCAGCTCTCCGTAACAGCCGTTCCATAGTAACCAAACACTCGAATCCGGGCAAGGGGAAATTTTGATAATTGGCCGGCAGGCTTTCCTCCCCCATAAATCAAACCCCTATCCCAACGACCGGCTGAGGGAGCCGAGCTCATCGTTTCCCATCGTGCGCCACATTTGGAAGATGCAGACGCGTGCCAGGAAAAAGAAACCGTTATCGACCAGCTGCACAGCAGCGTCTGCCAGCTGGTTGGACACGGCGGGCACCGGCGGCAGTTCGAGCCCGGCCTTACTGATGGTCTCAACCGCTTCCTCGAACGTCGGTGGCTCATTGACACCCATCTCGTTCATAAGGCCCTGCATTTCCTCCAGTGCGTTGCTGCCCGACTCCTCACCGCGCGGTACCAAGCGGTAGCACGCCAACGCCAGCTCGAGCTGATCGCAGTTCCAGTAGGCAAACGCTAGGCGATAGAACAGGTAGCCGATTGAGGAACGGTCACTGGCAATGCGCAGGCCGTGGCGCGCCACCTCAATGACCTCGTCATAGCGCTCCAGACGCGCCAGCACGTTGATGAGTGCAAAGTGTGATTGCATGGATGAGCGCGCTAGATCGTAAAGATGACGCACCTCGGGCAATGCCCGCTCAAAATCCTCCTGATCGGCGTAAAAGCTGCAAATCTCATGCTGGGCAAAGTACAGCGCATCGGGAGCGCGCAAAATACGAAGGGAGCGGTCTTCCTCCATTACCGGCAGCACCATACGCACCAGTTGGTTGTCGCAAAACAGCGTCTGGACCGGTCCTGTCGCCAAAAGCTCGGCAACGGCGCACTTGGCCTCCAGCTCCTCAACAAGACGGGAAAAGCCCTCAAACGCACCCGCGCGGTCGACTTTTGCCCGCTCGCGCAACTCAGCGACGCGCGCCACATACGGGTCATCGCCCTCCTCCATAACCTCAAGCTCATCAGCCGTATCGGCAAGCAGCAGGTCGCGCAACGCCGGCGGCAGCGAACGGTGGTCGTCACGCGGGCGAGCATGAACCTCAGCGGGCTCAATCGCATCCGGCGCGTCCGACTCATATGCCTCAAGCATGCGCTTGCACGGCATATCATCCATATCCATGCTTTCAAAATTCTTAGCGGCGGGAACGCAATTGGCCAGATAGGCCGCACGCCCAAAGGAATATGTTGCAACAATGCGCTCACCCTGCTCGCCATCGGGAGCCGCAATCTGAACGTAGCAGCGCGTAATGCTGGCACCGGCAGCAAAACAAGCCGCTGCCAGCGTGAGCGCCACGCGCGCGTCGTGCTCCGCGGCCCAAATCGCACGCACGTCCTCGTCCAACTCACGCCAGACGTCATCCTGGGCGTCGTATTCACGTTGGGGCATGGCATCCACGACCGAGCGCCCAAACCGAACGAGCATAATCCCCTCGGCAACGTTTGCCCGATAGGTATAGTCAAGCCGCGTGACAACGTTGAGGGCTTCGACCGCGCGCGCAAAACGGGTGCGCACGTCCCACTCACCGCCTGGCTGGCAAGCTACCGTACCCGGTTTGCCCCACGGGTTGTCACTCGAGGCCGTATCGAGCAGTCGGGGAACATCGTTGGTCGTCTTGGCGATATGCCACGCGTCAAAGAGCGCGCAGCCCTCAAGGCTCGGCGAGGATGCCGCAGGGGCCAATCCGGCCCCGATGCGCTCAAGGATGCCGGAGAGGCGGTTAAGACGACACTCGATAGCAAGCAGCATGTCAATCTCGTCCTGGTCCAGCAGGCTACGATCAAAATTGAGATAGAACAGCTTTGAGCGGTCGATACGCGCTAGGCCCATCTCGGACTTGGCAGCGATGGTGCGCAGTCGGGGCAAATCGACCTCGCTCATAAGGGCGGCGGCATAACGCTCGATACCGCTCGGATTATCGGCATGGTCAACGCGGTAGAGCAGTGTCTCGATAGCATCGGGGAGCGGTGCCGTGTTAAAGCCCAAAAACACCTCGACCGGCTCGGGCAACTTTACGAGTTTGATCTTGTTGGCGGTGTTTTTTATACCCTCATCGAGCTCGTCGGCAGGTACCGTGTTCGCAAGGGCGTTTTTGGGGTCGGCAAATATCACGTAGCGCA
This sequence comes from Collinsella sp. LCP19S3_D3, assembly GCF_052121455.1. Lineage (NCBI taxonomy): Bacteria > Bacillati > Actinomycetota > Coriobacteriia > Coriobacteriales > Coriobacteriaceae > Collinsella > Collinsella sp. LCP19S3_D3. The sequence goes on from NZ_JBQKEF010000016.1 coordinate 41,146, forward strand.
AGAACATCGAGGCCATAAACTCGCCATAAGGGAGAGCACGGCTCGAATTCCATGTCTCGTGGTCGGACTGCTCACGCATGGGCCCTTCGGGAGAGCCGGCCGTTCGCGCGCAAGCGCGCATTGCACCGTTGGCTCCCCGCACCAAAATCTCGCCAACACTGGAATCGGACTCGTCAAGGACCAATTTCATGTCGGGGTTCTTGGGCAATGGCACTTTCTGAACAGGGCCGTCAACCTTATAGACCTCACCTGACACGCTCACGTAGCCCAAAAGCGATATGTGGCTTTTGCCTACGAATTCGACGACGTAGCAAGACTCTTTAGGATCCTCGCCAAAAACTTTCCAGACAACACCATACGAGCGCCCCGCGGGTTGCTCTGGCATCGATGGAAAACGCTTTTTGGGGTCGAGAAACCTGAGCTTGTATGTCGGACGCTCTGCCACGAAATATCACCCTGATCGGTCGTCTAGCGAAGGAGTGGTCGCGGATGGACCGCGACATCTACACGGAATCTTACACGAGTCGATAAGAAATAGTCTCCCGCGGGCGGAGGCGCACGATTCCAGTCGAATGTCTGGGGTCGAATGGCGGCGTAAAAGAAAAGCCCCCGTCGCCGGAGGCTTTAAGCTCAATTGGTGCGGCGTATAGGATTCCGCGCATCCGCTTCGCGGATCCGCACCGGCTTCGCCCGCCTGCCGGCGCGCTCGCCCGCTCGCTAAAAACGCTTCGCGTTTTCTTTACGCTCGCGCCTCGACCGAGGTTCGAATCCATGCATGGCTTCCAAAAAAGAAAAGCCCCCGTTAGCGGGGTGTTCGTAAGACAGTTAAATAGGCAAAAGGCGTGACGAAAGTGATCACGCCTTTTTTCATGTAAGGATAGCCGCATAGCGGCGCAAGGGATGGATCCCCTTGTACGGAACGCAGTGACGCACCCCAGATATTCAGGGGGCCGAGCTGTTCGGTCTCGCAGAGCGCACATACGGGTTTAACCCGTATAGAAGTGCGCCCTTAGTATCAGTTCGACAAATCTTAATTTGACTTACTTCTTCACTCTTTTTGATAAATGAAGTTCATTATCATCTACATATCCAAGTTTATTATATACAGTTTGTGCAACAAGATTTTCTTGTCCTGTTAGAAGTTCATATTTGTCAAGTGGATAATTCTTACTGCAATAAGCCTCTGCAAAAGTAATCATCTCACTCGCTAAGCCTCTTTTTCTGTATGCTGGTTTAACATACACTTCTGTAATTTCAGGCATATATTCATCATAGCAGAACGATTTTTTAAGCTGAACACAAACAAATCCAACTAACATATCATCTTCATCAGCAACGATAACAACTTCCTGTTTATTATTCATAAGGGAATTTCTAATATTGTCTATGCTTGTATCGCCCTCACCATTAAATTCGTTGTTTAAGATGTTTAATTGCTCCGCATCATTTACAGTTGCTATTCTTACCATTACAACCTTCATAAATTATTATCTATTCGACCTATTCAAGTTTAACGGTCTGTTTAATCATATCATACGGCTTCAATTTATACAAGAACAGTCCCGGCAGACATTACTGCCGGGACTGAAACTGTTTTACGAATGCTCCCGATTGCCGGGAGCTTTAAAGTCAATTGGTGCGGCGTATAGGATTCCGCGCATCCGCTTCGCGGATCCGCACCGGCTTCGCCCGCCTGCCGGCGCGCTCGCCCGCTCGCTAAAAACGCTCCGCGTTTTCTTTACGCTCGCGCCTCGACCGAGGTTCGAATCCATGCATGGCTTCCAAAAAAGAAAAGCCCCCGTTGCCGGAGGCTTCAAGTTCGATTGGTGCGGCGTATAGGATTCGAACCTATGACGTTCTGATTCGTAGTCAGACCCTCTATCCAGCTGAGGTAACGCCGCAACGCACGGATTATTATGCACGCGAGGCCCCGACGGGTCAAGCGACAATTTGAAAAAATTTTACGATGTGGTGATTATGCTGCTCGCGCCTCGACCGAGGTTCGAATCCATGCATGGCTTCCAAAAAAGAAAAGCCCCCGTTGCCGGAGGCTTCAAGTTCGATTGGTGCGGCGTATAGGATTCCGCGCATCCGCTTCGCGGATCCGCACCGGCTTCGCCCGCCTGCCGGCGCGCTCGCCCGCTCGCTAAAAACGCTCCGCGTTTTCTTTACGCTCGCGCCTCGACCGAGGTTCGAATCCGTGCATGGCTTCCAAAAAAGAAAAGCCCCCGTTGCCGGGAGCTTTAAAGTCAATTGGTGCGGCGTATAGGATTCGAACCTATGACGTTCTGATTCGTAGTCAGACCCTCTATCCAGCTGAGGTAACGCCGCAGCGCAAGACATATGAAACCATTTTAGTTAATTGGAGTCAAGCACAATCTTGATTTTTTTCTAGACCATTTTCCTCATGCAGCTCCGCATGTATCACCGTTTCCCATACGATCGATCGGCTTTTCAACCACATCGAACCCAACACCGAGTTCCTTCAATAGCGAGCGCACCCGCTGGGTGCAATCATACTCGGCAAACGAGATACTCAGCATGCGTGCCACCTGGTTAGAAGTCCCGACTCCATAGAACCGTTCGAGTGTTGCAAGCCCTTCGTGCGTCACAAAGGTCTCAACTACATGTGGCGACTCCTCAAAGCACCATTGGGTCAACGGACCCTCGCTCGTTTGCCTCACCACCAAGCCACCCATACCCGATGGCTCACACGTAACTAGCAGGTGCTCCCCACCTTCATCGCTCTCAAATAAAACTACCCGCTCATCAAACAGGTCCATCACATCCCCCTTCTCTTGCTCGTATCTAGTAAAAGCATAGCAGGTAGATGAGCGTATACAGAACATTTGTTCGTGTATTTTGTATTGAGCTGTCCGCGCGACATGGTAAGGCTCCGCGCACAAAAAAGGCGCCCCGGATAGGGGCGCCCCCGCAAATCGCTTATGCAGCAAACCTACGCGACCGGCTCGATCTTCTCGAGGCCGCCCATGTAAGGACGCAGAACCTCGGGGATCGTAATGGTGCCGTCGGCGTTCTGGTAGTTCTCCAGAATGGCGGCCATGGTGCGGCCAGCCGGCAGACCGGAACCGTTAAGGGTGTGCAGGTAGCGCGAGCCCTTGAAGTTCTCGGGATCGCGATACTTGATGTTGGCGCGGCGAGCCTGGAAGTCGCCGCAGTTGGAGCAGGAGCTAATCTCCTTGTAGGCGTTGTAGCTCGGCAGCCAGACCTCAATGTCGTAGGTCTGACGGGCAGAGAAGCCCAAGTCGCCGGTGCACAGGCTAATCACGCGATACGGAAGACCCAGCTGCTGAAGCAGGAACTCGGCCTCGGCGGTCATGCTCTCGAGCTCCTCGTCGGACTCCTCCGGCTTGGCAAACTTGACCATCTCGACCTTGTCGAACTCGTGCTGGCGGATGATGCCGCGGGTGTCGCGACCAGCGGAGCCGGCCTCCTCGCGGAAGCAGGGGGTGAAGGCGGTGTAGCGGCGCGGCAGGGTGTCGGCATCGAGAACCTCGCCGGCGTGCAGGTTGGTAAGCACGACCTCGGCGGTGGGGATCAGGAAGTTATCGCCCGAGACATGATAGGCATCGTCCTCGAACTTGGGCAGTTGGCCCGTGCCAAACATGGTCTGGCGCTTGACGACGATGGGCGGCCACCACTCCTTAAAACCACGGCTGGTGTGCGTATCGAGGAAGAAGTTGATGAGGGCGCGCTCCAGACGGGCGCCGGCGCCACCGAGAACGGTGAAGCGGCTACCGGAGAGCTTGTTGCCGCGCTCGAAGTCGAGGATGTCGAGGTCGGTGCCCAGATCCCAGTGCGGTTTAAAGTCGAAGTCGAACACGCGTGGGGTGCCCCAACGACGGCGCTCGATGTTCTCGTCCTCGTCCTTGCCGTACGGGGTGGCCTCGCAAGGAATGTTGGGCAGGTGAGCCATAAAGTCGTACTGCTCCTGCTCGAGAGCGGTGCGGCGCTCGGCCAGACCGTCGATCTTCTCGTTGACGGCGCGCACGGCCTCCTTGGCGGCCTCGGCCTCGTCCTTCTTGCCCTCCTTCATCAGGGCGCCGATCTTCTTGGACTCGGCATTACGCGTGGCCTGGAGCTCCTCGACCTCGGTGATGACGGCACGACGCTCATCGTCGAGCTCAAAGAACTTCTCGCGATCCCAAGACGTCTGGCGGTTAGCCATGGCGGTATCGATGGCATCGGGGTTCTCGCGAACAAACTTGATATCAAGCATTAGATCCTCCGGTGATATACATTCCATTTAGGTTGCAACCTTGTACATGTATGGGCAAGTATATACTTATGAGCGTTTACGACCCAACTCAACTACGCAAGAAGGCACCCAATGGACGCAGTTTTTTCCTTTTTGTTTGGCACCCGCACCGGTTTTGCCATCCTTTTCGCCGGCGGCATCCTGCTGTTTGCGATTCTTGCCTTTGTAATGGAGAAGCGCACCCATAAGCTCTACGTCGACCGCGGGCCCAAATCCGAAGAAGATCAAGACAGCTTCTGGGACTAACCTGCCATTTAGGGACAGGTTTATTTTGGTCGGTTTTATCTGGGCAAACGCAAGCGCCCCGCAACCGGTATCAACCCGGTTGCGGGGCGCTTTTCGCTATAGAGATAAAACCGCAGGAAAAACCTGCCAAAATAAACCTGTCCCTAAATGGCAGGTTTACTGAAGGGTGGCGTCGATGGCCTTGACCAGGGCGCTGCGCATGCCGGCGTCCTCGAGCGCGACGACGCCCTTGATGGTTGCGCCGCCGGGCGAGCACACGGCATCCTTCATCGCCGCAGGATGCTGCCCAGTTGCAAGCTGCAATTTCGCCGTACCCAGAACCATCTGGCTCACAATGCGATAGGCGTCGGCGCGCGGAATGCCGTGCTTGACGGCCGCGTCGCCCAGGGCCTCAATCGCCATGGCAACAAATGCCGGGGCGCAACCGCCCACGGTACCGCCCACAAACAGCAAGCTCGTATCGAGCTCAACGACAGTGCCGAGCTTTCCGAGCAGGTCGAGCACCACGGCACGCTGCTCGCCGTTGAGCGTAGAGGACTTCTCGCAGGCGATGACGCCCTCGCCCACCGAAACCGGTGTATTGGGGACCGTCGAGATGTGCGCGACGCCCGGCAGGACCTGCTCCCACTTGGCACTGTCCCAAGTCCAGGCGACCGAAAGGACGACCTTATCGGCAAGAGTATCCTTGAGCGGAGCGAAGACCTTCTCGATCATGTACGGCTTGACCGCAGCAACCACGATATCGGATACAGCGACAACCTCCGCCGCATCACGACAGGCAAGTATCCCACGCGCCTCACAGCGCTCAACCAGGGCATCGTAGCGGCCCGCGCAGGCACACATGTCGCTCGCAGCCACACCGGCGGCAATCCAGCCATCGGCCATAGCGCTCGCCATATTGCCAAAACCGACAAATCCAATCTTCATATCTCATAGTCCTCTCAGACAGGTTCTTCAAATCGAGAGCTATTGTCCCACGGCATTGTTTCGTGTTGCCGACCTATTTGTGATACGGCTCACCACGGCTAATCTTGCAGGCGCGGTAGACCTGCTCCAGCAGCACCACGCGCGCCAAGTTATGCGGCAAGGTAATGCGTCCAAAGCTGAGCATTTCGTCAGCTCGTGAGCGAACATCGTCGCTCACGCCGTCCGATCCGCCAATCACAAAGGCGATGTCGCTGTTGCCTCGCAACATAAGATCATCGAGCCGCGCCGAGAGTTCCTCACTCGAGCGCTCTTTGCCCTCAATGGCCAGCAGAATCACATGCGCTCGGGGCGGCAGGGCTGCAAGAATCGCCGCTCCCTCCTTGTCGCGCGCGGCATCCACGCCGCCCGCCTTGGCCGGGTCGATATCGGCCACCTCGCGCATATCCACCTTGGCATAGGCGCCCAGGCGCTTGGTGTACTCGGCGCAGGCATCCTTCCAAAAACGCTCTTTGAGCTTACCGACGCATACAACGGTGCACTTCACGCGCGCCTACTCCTTCGAATCGTTTTGAACTTTGCCGGCGGTCAGCATCTGCTCGAACATAGAGGCCGACTGCGAAAAGTCGCTCGGCAGCACGACCGTCGATGTTTTACCCGTGCGAGCGAACTCCGTCATCATCTCGGACCATTGCGTAAACATGAACAGCTGGTTGGCCTCATCGTTGCCGACGCCCGTCTCCTGGATAATCTCGAGCGAATCCTTGATACCCAGCGCGATGGCCTTGCGCTGGTTGGCGATGCCTTCGCCCGCCTTTTCCATTGCCTCGGCCTCGGCGGTCGCCTCGGTAACGCGCTTGATGCGGTCGGCCTCAGCGAGCTCCTGCGCAGCAGCGCGCTTACGCTGGGCGGCGTTGATGTCATTCATAGAGTTCTCGACCTCGGTCGGCAGCGCGATCTTGGTGATGAGCGTCGACACGAGGGTAAAGCCGTAGGCGGCCATCTGCTCGGATACGGTGGCGTTGACGTCCTTGGCAATGTCATCCTTCTTGGCAAAGACCTCATCAAGGGTATAGACAGGGATGGAAGAGCGCAGGGCATCGGTAATGAAGTCGCGCATCTGGTCGACGGGCTCCTGCAGCATGTAGTAGCTCTTGTAGATGCCCGAATCTGCCGGGCCGGCTCCCATGTCATAGCTCACGTGGTACTGAGCAGAGACCTCAAGGCCGATAGTCACGTTGTCCTGGGTCTTAACGTCGATCCCAAAACCGTTTTTCATGGTGCGCAGACTCACCGTGGCGGCCTTGCGGTCGATCACGGGCACCTTCATGTGGAAACCCGCGTTGACGATGCGGTTAAACTTGCCCAGGCGCTCGATGATCACAGCATGCTGCTGTTCAACGACATAGCAGGCGTTGGGAAGCAGTAGCAACAAAATGATGATGGGAAGTAGAAGGCTCGTAAGGGCAGCGATAATACCGGATAACAGCATGGTCTCTCCTCCGATGGGCACACGTTGGCACTAGGATACCCGCACAAAGCAGCCATGCGACACCATCAGGAGGCCCATAACAAAAAAGCTCCCATTGCTGTGAGCTCTTTCAATCAATGGTGCGGGCGAAAGGACGTCCGCGTATCCGCTGCGCGGATCCGCACCGGCTTCGCCCGCCTGCCGGCGGACTCGCCAGCTCGCTAAAAACGCTCCGCGTTTTCTTGACGCTCGTTCCTTCGCAGGTTCAAGTCCCTGCGATGGGCCCATAACAAAAAAGCTCCCATTGCTGGGAGCTCTTTCAATCAATGGTGCGGGCGAAAGGACGTCCGCGTATCCGCTGCGCGGATCCGCACCGGCTTCGCCCGCCTGCCGGCGGACTCGCCAGCTCGCTAAAAACGCTC